>JBGSSC010000124.1:0-10245 GCA_041737265.1 Terrimicrobiaceae bacterium
GAGTTTATTGCCGGCGCTACCGCCCCATCCAGCCGCCATCCACGAGCATCACGGTGCCGTGCATGTAGTTGGAGGCTTCTGAAGCAAGGAACACAATCGGGCCTTTGAAATCGGAGGGTTTCCCCCATCGCCCGGCTGGAATCCGCGTGAGAATCGAGGCGCACCGCTCACTGTCGGCCCGCAGGGCTTCGGTGTTATCAGTGGCAATATAGCCCGGAGCAATTGCATTGACGTTGACTCCTTTGCCTGCCCACTCATTGGCCAGCGCTTTGGCAAGTTGCCCGACGCCCCCTTTGCTCGCAGCGTATCCGGGGACGGTGATGCCTCCCTGGAAGGTGAGCAGCGATGCGGTGAAGATGATTTTTCCGCAGCCCCTCTTGACCATTTCTTTGCCAATTTCGCGGCTGAGGATGAATTGGGCGTTGAGGTTAATCTCGATAATCTTGTCCCAATACTCGTCGGGGTGTTCGGCGGCAGGTTTGCGCAGGATCGAGCCAGCGTTGTTGACCAGGATGTCAATGCGTGGGAAGTCCGCCTTCACTTCAGCGATGAAGGCGTAGAGCGCTTTTCGATCCGAAAAGTCTGCGGTATAACCTTTGAAATTTCGGCCGAGGGCGCGCACTTCTTTCTCGACCCCGCTACCAATTGGCTCCAAGGAAGCACTGACGCCGATGATGTCGGCTCCTGCTTCCGCCAGCGCGACAGCCATGCCTTTGCCGATGCCACGCTTGCAGCCGGTGACAAGGGCAATCTTTCCGTCCAGTTTGAATTGATTCAGGATGCTCATATTTGGGTCTATTTCGTGCAGTCGATCAGGATTTTCATGGCGTCCGTGCGGGCGTCCAGTTCCTCGAAGGCTTGCTGCAAGCGATCCAACGGCTCCACTCTGGTGATCAGTTTGTCCAGAGGCAAGGTCTTGGAAGCCACCAGGGCGATCGCCTTCTCGTAATCTTCCGGCTCATACACGCGCACTCCCTGTAGTTGCAGTTCCTTCCAGAAAAATTGTTGGAGATTAATTTCCACGGGCTTCGGAAAGATGGCGACGATGATGATGCGTCCGCGGATAGCCAGCAGGTCGGTGATGGAGGCAAGGGCCGCCTTCGAGCCTGAGACCTCGAATACGACGTCCGCGCCGCTTCCGCGGGAACGTTCCTGACAGAGTTTGACGAGATCAGTCTCTCCAGGATGGACGGCTTCTAGTCCCAGCTCGCGGGCAAGCCGCAAGCGTGCTTCGCTTACTTCGGAAAGGATGACGTTCGCGCCGGCGGCTTTCGCCACCAGTGCGACAAGCATTCCAATCGGGCCCCCACCGAGCACGACGGCCAGTTCGCCCGGCTTTGTCCCGCTCAGCCGCACATCATGGCAAGCCACAGCAAGCGGTTCCGTGAGTGCGGCGAGTTTGAGATCCGTTCCGGGGGGAGCTTTGTGAAGCACGAATGCGGGCAGGGTCCAGGAATTTTGGAATGCTCCGGCAGAATCGATGCCGATGAACTTGAGATTTTTGCAGATGTGGCTGAAGCCGCGGTCTGCGGGCGTCTCAGCGCGGTTGTCGAGCGGGCGGACCACCACGGCATCGCCGGGAGTGAATCCCTCAACCCCTGGCCCCACCTCCGCGACGGTGGCGGAGGCCTCGTGCCCTATGATCTGCGGGATGGCCACCCGCTGATCCATGTTGCCGTGATAAATGTGCACGTCGGTGCCGCAGATGCCGCAGTAGGCAACATTCAGGCGAACCTCGCCGGGCCCCGGAGGGATTGTCTGGACATCAATGATTTCGAAGGTGCGTTGTCCTTTGTATTGTGCGGCTTTCATAGTTTAAATTCTTGTTAGTTTCCATGCGGCATTTTTATCTGGTTTGACGGAATATGTTCGCCCATGGATCGCCTCCTCTGCGATCAACTCTTCGCCTTGGATGCGAAGTTTCCATTTCTGGCTCCCCCTCGGGCCATCGAGGACGACGGCGTACCCCTCCTCGGACTTCAGATGCCATCCCGCGATGGTGCCGTAGTGATCCATGCAGATCGCATGGACCGCGATGCGTTCGGCCAGCGCGTTCTTTTCTGTCCAATGCATGAGCGTACCCGTGCCAGGTGAGCCATGTCCCAGTTTGGCTGGAAGCGGGTGGTAGGCGTCGTGGATATGCGCGTAGGTCGGGCCGTGCATCTTTCCGCCGGCCATATGGAAGAGTTTCATGCCTGCTTCGCCGCGTCGCGCCACGATCCGGTCGGGGCGAAATGTTTTCATCTGCAACTGTCCATCCCGGTTGTTCAGCAGCCAGTTCCACGTGGTTTTCACGGGACGCGATGAGCGGATATGGTCGACAACAAAGAGGACATGGCTGCCACAAAGGAGCCAGAAGCGGCTGAATTCCTGAATCGGCTCCCCATAAACCGCCGCGACCTCCGATCCCATCGCGGTGACATCATCCAAGCGTGACAGCAGCAATCGCTTTCCGCCACGGACGACCGGAGGCTGGGCTTCCCGCGTGGAAGAGTTGAAATACCGTCTCAGGGATTTGTCCTGCTCAATCGGAGCGGTTTTTGGCTGATCCGGTCCGGGCTCTGCCGCAAACGTGCACAGGTTGTGGGTTTGGGATGATGTGGCGATCAACCGCTGAACCAACGTGCGGTAGCAGGTGTGCCCGGGGTCTGCGAGGAGTCGCTCCCTGTTGTGCACAAGAATGAAACTGTTGAGATCTGCGTGCAGGTGACCCGGCCCATGAAGTGGTTCGCCGGCTCCATGAACCGCGAGAACCGTCCGCCCCTGCCAGTTGTCTCTGGCGATCATGTCTCCGCAACTGAAGCCGCATGCCAGAGGGATTCCCGCTTCTTCCGGAGTGATCGGATCACAGGCCAGAGGAAGGAGAGGGATCGTCAGGAACCCGAAATCGTTCACCAATCCGAACGTTGCCCTGTCATGGGGTGCCTGTTCGACAAACGGGCAATAGAGTTGGTCAAAGAGCCATCTCGCCAGTCCGGCTTCGACCGGAGCATGATCGCGGCAGCGGACGGCGATGTGCAGCAGGAGATCGGCCGATGGACGGAAAATGGCGGAGCTGTCATTAAAATTGGCGCTTCGCGGCACCGGTTGGCTTCCCCAGCCGGACATCGGCTTGCGGTAAAACAGACTCGCCGCCTGCCAGCTCGGCATCCGGGCATAAGGGTCCAAAGAAAGCGAGGTTGAGAGCTTGGGATCGTGGCGCACGAGCGACTCCCACGTGAGCATTTGCGCGTAGGCGGCATAGTTCCCGTATTGGAGGGATTCCGCATAGCTGCCATCCGGCTGGAAAATATCCTGTCCCTTCTGGAACTCATGCTTCGCGCGTTTCAGGGCGTCCTCATCTCCCATCACTGCGGCAGGAAGCGCGACCCCGGCGGTCATGACGCAGTGCCAGTTTGCGACGATGGGATTCCCATCCAGCCATCGGAGGCATAGGGCGATGCAGTGTTTCCGAAGAACATCAAAGATCTCCTCGCGCTCCTCTCTGGTAAAAATGTCCGGCGCGAGATCCACCGCAAGAGCGACTCCCCATCCCAGGTGGGCGGTTTCCAGGTGCCCGATGGGTGGGTCGGCATCGTGATCCCGGAAATATGGCCCCACCCAGTCGTCAATAGGACGACGGACGATGGCGAGAATGGTTGAGCGGAGCCACGCCGCCAGCGGCGCGGCGGGTTTGAGGGCCAACGCCATGGCCCCATCGCTCAGAAATTCCGCCGCATGATACCACCATTCCGTATCCGAAGCTCCGAGCAAAGGGGCCGAGGCCCGCTCCATCGCACGGTTGAGCAATCCCCAATAGAGCCCCTCCGCCGCCGGGGATTGCCTCCAGAGGAGCTCAATCCTTTGCTTGTCGTCAGGCCTCAGAAACAAACTCATCGGAATGCAGTGAGATCGATATCCTTGATCAGGACTCCCTCGGGCTGTGATGCCACAAAAACGACGATCTCCGCAACTTCCTCCGGTTTGAGGAATTTTCCCCGATCAACCTGTCGACCGTCCCAGTAGGCGGTGTCCGTGGCGGATGGCGAAACGAGAGACACGCGGATTTTATCGGCAGCCACCTGCTGCTGAAGCCCTGAGTTGTATCCGTTGAGGGCGTGCTTGCTCGAGCAATAGAGCGGCGCATTGGGATTCGCCACTTTTCCGACAATCGAAGAGATATTGATGATGTGCCCGGATTGCCGCTCTTTCATGCCGGGGAGGACTTCCCGCGTGCAGAGAAAAACGCCGGTCACATTGGTTTCCATCATCCGTCGGAAGTCCTCCATCGAACATTTCGAGAGATCGGTGGCAAAGCCCACCCCGGCATTGTTGATCAAGATGTCCACCTGTCCGAGAGTCGCTAGGACTGTCGAGAAGGTTTGTTTTACGGCGGCTTCGTCAGTGACATCGGTGGGGAGGGCCAGAACCTCTGCGCCCAGGCTCCTGACTTCATCCGCCACTTTTTCCAGTTTGTCCGCGGACCTGGCCAGCATGGCGATCCGGCAGCCGGCCTTGGCAAAGCACTTGGCGGATTCCAACCCAATTCCACTGGATGCCCCAGTGATGACGACAACGAGGTGATGCAGGTTTTTCATAATTGGTTTTTAAAAGTATCCGCCGCGCTTGACGATCTCCGTGGTGGCCAGGCCTTCCTCGACCCATTTTTTCAGCTCGCCTTCATTCGCGGCAATTTCCTCCGCCCGGAGCAGAACATCATAGGCCATTTCGCGCGGCACGACGATGACTCCGTCGATGTCCCCGAAGACGATGTCCCCCGGAAAAATATCAACCTCCCCAATTCGGATCGGAATCATCCATCCGCTGATCCGGAACCGGCCGAGCATTCCGTTCGAGCTCCGGTATTTGACGAAAACCGGAAAGTTCTGCGGCAGCACGCGGTCGGTGTCACGGACTCCGCCATCCACCACGGCTCCGCGGCAGCCTCTCTTCACTGCGGCCATGGTCATGACTTCGCCCCATTGTGCCGATTCGTCGTCGCCGCTCGTGTCCCAAGCCACCACGCTGTTGGCGGGGATGGACTCCAGCATTCTGGCCCGCTCTTCCATTTCGTTTTTTACGAGAAGGCTTTTTGCTCCCTTGATGGTAAACGCCGGTCCGGCGATTTTCATGTGATCGCGGAGCGGCAGGATGTTGTTTGGCAGGGTGCGGTGCATCATGTTCCGTTCGCGAAGTACATCGTTAACCGCCGCAGTGAACAGGGCTTCATACCGGCGGCACAACTCCTCGTCGGGGATCGGGAGAGAACAGGGTACGCGGTCGGCACGTGCCGCCTTGAGTTCATCTAATTTCATTAAGCTCATAGTATTGGTTGGTTTGAGATTTATTTTTCGGAGATTTGGGGCGGGACGCTCAGTTCCTCTGCGGCAACGAGGGCCATCAAAACTGCGCCAAAGGCATGGGAGTCATTCCTGATCGGCGGGCGCTTCAAATAGGCCGCAATGGATCCGTCCTCCGGGCAGCAGCAACTCGTGCAAGTATGGAAGACCGAGCCATCCGGCGTGATATAGTTCATCAGTCCGGCCAACCCCTCCTGGAATTGGGCCGTCGCCTCGGGCAGAAGTCCGTGTCGGATGGCCACGGAGAGGGCAAAGAGAATCAGCGCACTTCCGGAGGTCTCGGTGTAGGTGATACCCGGTTCCTTCACGGTCATTTCCTGGTACCAAAGGTTCTCCTCATTCCGGCAGGCAAGGCAGGCCAGAAGCCAGTCGCGCAGGATGGAGCGGCACTCTTCTCTGCGAGGGTGCGAGTCAGGGAGCGCATCCACGACTTCGGCCAAAGCCAGCAGGCCCCACCCGTTCCCACGGCTCCAGTGGTCACTCGATATGATTCCGGGCCCGTTGAAATTCATTCCTTGGTGGACAAGCCCGCACTCCGGATCCAGGAACAGCGAGCGCATGCCAAGAATTTGGGCGACGGCGTCGTCAATCATGTCCTCCCTGTGGAAGGCGGTTCCGCAATGCGCAAGAAATGGACAAACGGCGAACGCGGTATCGATCCAGATACGCTGCAAGGGGAGTTCCTCTGGTTTCGGGCGGCAATATACTCCAGCCATTCCGCGGGGAGCGGCCATTTGGGCATCGGCACATCCGCGAAGGATCTGCTCCGCTTCGGGGAGGTGGCCGTGCCGATGGAGAAATGCCGCACCGTTTCCGCCACAGTGGTATGTTTGAAAATTTCCGAATGCCGCCACCTGCCCCAAGGCAAAGGGCATGAGCTCCGCCCTGGCCCGCTCAATCAGGGCAGGCGTGTTACTCACGATGGCATATCTTGCCAGCGCCTGTAAGGTCAGGATGCTCGTGTAATGATTGATCCGGTGAAGGCTTTTGTGTTTGTCCACGAGCAGGATGAACAGGGATTCGGAATTCACGCCTAGAAAATAGGCCGCTCCCGGGATTTGAAAATACAGAGTGATTGATTTCTCTCTACGATTATTGATACTTCGTTTTTTGTGGGCGTCAGCTATCGATCCATCACCGGGCTTCCGCAGCCGTTTCTTCTTTTTGATGAGCGGATCGTCGAGATTCCTCCCGGGAGCGTCCTGACCAACCGGAGCGCTGCGGAGTTCAAGATGATCATTCTGCTGGCGGGAGAATTCCTGCAGCAGGTCGATGGAGGGACTCCATTTCGTTACCGGGCCGGTGACGCCGCCATCTTCACCGGTCCCTGCCTCCAGGAGATCACTCCACTGGATGCGTCCCGGCCCGCCACCCTTCATGTTGTCAGGGTGATGTTTCTGGATGACTGCATCGTTGCCGCCCGGAAGCGACTGGCGAGGGAGGGATCCGTCCGGGACAAATTCCAGGACTTTGTGGCGCGCGGCTTTCCCCGGACGGTTCACCTGCCGGACTTTCTCGGCGAGGAGGCGGGGGCGTTGCTGCGGAAACTGCGCGAGGAATCGGACAGGCAGGATGCCGGCAGCCGGCATGCGGTGTCCGCCCTGCTCACGGAGATGGTGATTCTGGCCGCTCGCGGATTGCGCCGATCCCGCTCTGGAGAAGATCCGGCTCATGTCTCCCGATCCGCCGCAATCGTGAAAAGGGTCGAAGCGTTTCTCGCGATAAATTTTGGAAGGCTTCTGACTCTGGAAGAAATTGCATGGGACCAGAGAATGAGCTCCGAGCATGTCGCGAGAGTTTTCAAGGAAGTTGCCGGCCACACGGTGTTCGAGCATCTTGACACGCTGCGTATCGATGCCGCCAAGAGCCTGCTGATCCAACCCGCTCCCACCATTTCCGAAATTGCCCGCCGCTGCGGGTTTGCTTCGCCGACACGTTTTGGAATCCACTTCAAAGCGCTGACAGGAACAACCCCCTCCGCCTACAGGGCGGAACTCGGATTCCGGCTGCGCGCACAACCCAGTTCCTTCCGCCGGGTGAAGCCGCGACACTGACCGCAAGCTCTACTTTCCAGAGGCCGCGCCACCCTCCTTTGGGGGCGGGAGAGTTTCACGCTTCCGGATCACACGTGCGGGAACTCCTGCTGCGATAGAGTGGGGAGGAATATCTTTTGTCACAACCGATCCCGCGCCCACCACGCACCCCTCACCGATCGAAACCCCCGCCATGATCCTGGCACCCGCAGCAATCCAGACATCGTTTCCAATGTGGATGGGAGCCAATTCCAGCCCCTGCTCGTGAATCGGACGGCCGGGATCGGCAAAGCGGTGATTGCCGGCCAGCATGGTGACATGGGGAGCGATCCGCACGTAATCACCCAGCGTGATGACTCCCTCCTCCTGTTCGGCGCTGCCGTAGCCGATGACCACGCTATAGGATTGCACCGAGCAGCATTTGCCCATGCGAACATTCCCCTGCACGATCGCCCCGGGCGAGATTGTGCATTGGTCGCCGAGGACGATGCGTCCGCCCCTGGGGTGCATGCGTGCCTCCGGGCTGATTTTGCAGGCTTTTCCAAGCGCGATGTTCCGGTGCCGGGCGGCAAGCCAGTGCCCGACACGGAGGGAGAGGCGACCAAAGAAAGTCGAGGAGTTCGGCATGCTGTAGCCGCCGTCCAGAAGGATATGAATACTCATAGGAGGGATTTCGGAACTTCGATTTCGCCAACTTGGCTGAGTCCATTCTTCATGAAGTTGACCAGGATCTTTTGGCCCGACGGATGAAAGACGGGATGCAAATCCACCACGTGTCTTGACCGGCCGGGAGGAATGGAAAGGGAAGAATGCAGGGGCACCAGCTTTTTCGCGATCAGATTCCCCGTCCTGCGCGAGATGAATTGAAGCTGGCCGACCGGCCCGTAGCTGTCGGTGACAATAAGATCCGGATTTGAAGGCGAAACGCTGGGATGCCCGGAATGATAAAGTGGCGAAATCTTCCTGTAGCCCGTCCCATCGTATCGCACTTCGGCCAGGCAGGGAGTTTCAGGCTGTGCGGGGTCAGGCCCGTAGCCGATGAGGTGTTCGTTGTCGGGCTGCCACGACCAGTGGACCCCGCGGCGGTTGAAGGACAGATCCAATGCCAGATGGAAGTCCTTCAGGGAACGGTCGGAAGTGAACACATAGGCGACTTTCGGCTCATGGCGCTCCGGAACTCCCGGCGTGCTATGGTTGCCGAAGTAAAAGAGGAAGCGGGATCCGTCGGGGCTCCATCGCACGCAATAGAGCATGAGGGTCAAGCCGGCGCCGTTGCGCTCACGCGACTCAGCGTCCGCAGCGGAGAGTTGTTTCCGGTGTGGGTGGTGTTCGAGAAAATCGGCGACGGACAGGCTCAATTGTTCCGAGGGCGGATCAAAACGAATTTCAAAAAGGCCGTGTTCGTTCCGGTTTTGAAAGGGAATCGGAGAGGCTTCGGGATGATAGTGCCGATCCCCGAACCCCGCCGCGTAGAGCATGCTGAGTTTGGAGCAGAGGATGGGTTCGCCCGAAGGAGGGGCTCCTTCGGTTTCGCCGGGAGCTTCAACCCAACCCTCCGTGGCCGGCATCCACCTCGCCACCCGGGGCTTTTCTGTTGTTCCCGCTTGGAGATAGACATGCCTGGAATCCGGTGACCAGGTTTGCCAGAGCCCAGTGTGATAAAAGCATGTGCCGAGGTCCACTTTGCGGGATTGATGCAGGGGGCGTCCATCCGCATCCAGAACAAACACCGAAGCCGTCCCCTCGTCCGGATCGCCTGCTGCAACGATCATCCGGCCTGAGCCGTCTGGAGCGTAGGGGCAAAGCGAGTAATAGCTGTGGACGGTCCAGAGCCCGTGCAAACCGAGTCGTCGGTGCTTCATGGGGACAGACTAAGCTGACAGCCGGGGAAATGGTATCCTCCGGAACTGATACCCCTCTTCGTATATTGATATTCCGTCTCTCTCGTTCAGCCTTTCGGGAGGCTTCCTTCGTTGCGGGTCTCGCGGGAAGGCGGAGGATCCGCAGGTTCGTCCAGGTTGTGATGTGCCACCACGGTGCCGTCATCGAGATGGTTGACTTTTTCAACGGCGAGCCTCTTGAAGAGCAGGCGGATATCCCTCACCCCTCCCCACGTAAACCAGATCCCCGTGATCACGGAGAAGGCGATGGGCGCACCGATACCAAAAATATGCCAGAACGTGGACCATGCGGAAAGGGGCCAGGGCGAGATCAGGTTCCAGATCGATCCGCTAACCATGACGACAAACCAGAACATGCTCCATGCGAGGAGTCCTCCCGCAATCCATTTGTCCCCGCGGGTGAAGTTCTCATCAAATCCAAGAAGCTTGGCCAGAATGAAGACTTTCTGTGGTGCAGGGGAGATGCCCGGCACCGTGGGTTCCAGCGCGTATTTTCCACGATGCAGCATCCGGTCCATATTAAAGTTCCTCTTGCAGGTCAGCAGGGAGACCACCACGTACACGGTGATGGCGGAAAGGCTTGCCGTGAAATAGATCTGCGTCCCGTTGAGAGGAAACTCTTTTCCGAGGATCTGCCTTGCGAGAATGCCGGCAAAGGAAAGCGACGACCCCGTGAGCATCGCAGCCCATGCACCCGCTGTTGTGCCCTTGTTCCAATAGAGCCCTCCAATGATCGCGGCACCGGCTCCGCCGACAAAAATGCCGGTGGTGACCTGGAACCACATGGCGACATATTCTGTTTGTCGGAAGAAGACGCCGAAAAGAAAGGCGAATGTGGCCACACCGATGATCGACATGCGCAGCGCGCGGATATGTTGCTTCGGGGTGAAGGGTTTTTTTCTAAGAGCGACAAAGACATCCTGCACAAGGATCCCTCCCCACGAGTGGAGGTGTGTTGAGTCCCCGCCGAAC
>JBGSSC010000148.1:0-5326 GCA_041737265.1 Terrimicrobiaceae bacterium
AAGCCGCCGCCAGCTTTGCGGTCTCGGCCAGGATGGGCTGGGTTGCGTCGCTGAAGTCGATCGGGGCCAGGAGGGTCTTCATTCAATAATATTAGCGGATTCGCTGCCAAAAGGCCATCCATTTGCATCAGGGGATTGGGCTGTCATTCTCCAAAAAACCGGGATGCGGATTTTGCCCGTGGAAACGGCCCATCGAATGTAAAAATGCCGACGCTTGAAGCCGGAGGGGCAGGAGGGTGATAGTGGACCGATGGATGAGCTTTTTCCAACAGTCCCAGGCATGCCGGATTCCGCCAAGCCGCTCTCGGCCCGGATGCGCCCCCGGAACCTTGAGGAATATGTTGGTCAGGAACACATCCTCGGCCCCGGGAGACTCTTGCGCCGTGCGATCGAAGCCGACCGCCTTTCATCAGTCATTTTTTACGGGCCGCCCGGGACTGGTAAGACCTCCCTTGCACAAATCATCGCGGCGACAACTTCGAGCCGCTTCGAACGCCTCAGCGGGGTCGAAAGCAATGTCGCCGAAATCCGCAAAGTGGCCGCCGCCGCCGCAGTGCGGCTCTCCAACTCGGGGCAGCGGACCATCCTTTTCGTGGATGAAATTCACCGATTCAACAAAGCCCAGCAGGATGTTTTGCTGCCGGACGTCGAGAGCGGAACCTTGAGATTCATCGGCGCGACGACGCACAACCCTTTTTTTTATGTGAACAGCCCGCTGGTTTCGCGCTCTCAGGTTTTTCAGCTTGTGCCGCTCACTGTGGACGACCTGCTCTCTCTGATGTCCCGCGCGATCAGCGACCCTGATCGCGGCCTCGGAGGCAAGGTTCACTTGCAGCCTGACGCCGCCCGGCACCTTGCGACAGTTTCCGATGGGGATGCCAGGCGATGCCTGAATGCCTTGGAGATTGCAGCACTGACAACTCCCGCCGATGCCGATGGCGGCGTGAACATCACCCTGGAAATCGCTGCGGAGAGCATCCAAACCAAAGCGATTGTCTATGATGGAGACGGGGATGCGCATTACGACACGGCCAGCGCGTTCATCAAGAGCATGCGGGGGTGCGACCCCGATGCCGCTATTTACTGGCTGGCAAAAATGCTGCACGCGGGAGAGGACATCCGTTTCATCTCGCGCAGGATGATTATCTGCGCGAGTGAAGACATCGGGATGGCAGACTCCAACGCGCTTCAGGTCGCGCTTGCGGCACATCAGGCGGCGGAAATCCTCGGTCTCCCGGAAGCAGCCCTGGTCCTCGCACATGCCGCGATCTATCTTGCGACTGCGCCTAAAAGCAACAGCTCCACCCTCGCCATCGGGGCAGCTACGGAGGATGTCACCCAGGGACGAACTCTGGCCGTTCCCGCCCACCTGCGCGATGGCCATTACGCCGGCGCAAAGCAACTCGGCCATGGCGTCGGCTACAAATATGGCCACGATTACGAAGGCGGCTACGTTCCCCAGGCCTACCTGCCCGAGGGCCGCAGCTACTACCACCCCACCGAACACGGGATGGAAAAACGCGTCAAAGAACGCCTCGAATACTGGAAAAGCCTCTTCGAAAACCCCTAGTCCGGCGCAGCCGGTGTCAAGGGCTGGAGTGAGGGCACTGGCAGCAGGTGAGAAACGGGTGCCATCGCCGCCGGATTAGAACATTTTGCTGCGCAAGTTGAAGGGAAGCGCGGCGTTTCCCCGTTATTTTTTGAAGACCCGGTCGCCGACGCCCGGCTTGCCCGAGGTGATGTCGGCAATGAAGAAGGATCCGCTGCGCAGGGAGGTGAGCTTGAGTTCGGAGGTCTGGGTTTTTTCGGCAAGAGTCACCAACTGGTCGTCTACTTGAAGGGCCGAAGGGGTAATCGCATCAAGAAGCACGAACCGCCCCTCCTCGTTGACCTGACGGATCGAGCCGAGCAGGCGCGCTGGCACGGCTGCGGGTGGCTTTTCTTTTTTAGGGATCAGATTACGAATCCCGGCGAGCACACCGCCAATCCATCCGACCTTGGGAGGCTCCCCCCCCTCCGTTGCAGAGGGAAGCTTCTGCTGTCCGGCGCAGGAACCCAGGACCACAAGCGCGGACAGGAGCAGGAGTCTCTTCAACACCCGCAACCCCCGGCCCCGCAACCGCATCCGCCCCCGCGAGAGGGGGCAGCCGTGGGACGGGAGGTCAGGATCGAGGTCCCCGAAGCGATCACCCTTCGAATGGCTTCGCCGGTCTCAGGATGCTTCGCAAGGGGAGACTCATTGATCCCGTGACGGATCTCGTAGCGCTTCGCGGGTTTCCCGCTTTTCGGGATGGTTTCGTATACGTAGGTTGGCATGGCGAGGAGATTTGCCTTCCAGTGAATCACTCCCCCGGCCGGGGTCAACCCCTCAGTTCCCTCACCGGAGCTTGAAATCCCCCGCGTTACAGGGTCCACTGGCACGCTTGCCATGACCAGCTCCGCTATCCGCCAGTCGTTCCTCGATTTTTTTCACGAAAAACGTCATACCGTCGTGCCTTCGGCAAGCCTGATGCCGGACTCGCCGAATCTGCTCTTCACCAATGCCGGGATGAACCAATTCGTCCCGATTTTTCTCGGGGAGCGTGCGTGCCCGTATGATCCCCCGCGGGCGGCGGACACGCAGAAATGCATCCGCGCAGGCGGAAAGCACAACGATCTGGAAGATGTGGGGCTCGATACTTATCACCACACCTTTTTTGAGATGCTGGGCAACTGGAGCTTCGGCGATTACTTCAAAGCCGAGGCGATCCGTTGGGCATGGGAACTGGTTGTCGGGCGCTGGGGCTTTCCTGCCAACCGTCTCTATGCCACGGTTTACCGGCCGGGTCCGGGTGACCCCAGCGCCTTCGACGAGGAGGCTCACGCCTGCTGGGCTGAGCTCTTCGCGGCAGCCGGGCTCGACCCCGCCACACATATTGTCGACGGCAACAAGAAGGACAACTTCTGGATGATGGGAGACACCGGTCCCTGCGGCCCGTGCAGCGAACTGCATGTCGATCTCACCCCGGAGGGAGATACCGCGGGCCGCCTCGTCAACGCGGGAGATGCCCGCTGCATGGAAATTTGGAACCTTGTTTTCATTCAGTTCAACGCGAATCCTGACGGCACGTTCTCTCCCCTGCCCGCCCGCCACGTGGATACCGGGATGGGATTCGAACGCGTGACCTCGATCATTCAAGGCACAAAAAACTTCACGGACTTCGCCGGTGCCACGATCTCGAATTACGAGACCGATATCTTCCGGCCGATCTTTGACGAGATCGAAACACTCTCCGGGCACCGCTACGGGTCCACGCTGCCCGCACCCGGAGAAGCCGTCGCTCCCGGCTCGCAGCTCGCCACCGACATCGCGTTCCGGGTCATTGCCGACCATATCCGCACCCTGGGTTTTGCGATCGCCGATGGCATCCTCCCCGGCAATACAGACCGCAACTATGTGCTGCGCAGGATTCTCCGGAGGGCCGTTCGCTACGGAAGGACCCTCGGCTTTCGAGAACCTTTCTTCTACAAACTCGCCGACGTCCTCGCGCGCACCATGGGTGACACGTTTCCGGAAATCCGGGCGCGCGGACGCCACGTTCAAGAGGTTCTGCACATGGAAGAGGAGGCGTTTAACCGCACCCTCGACAAGGGAATCACCCTCTTCGAGGCCGAGGCCGCCCGGGTTGGCGAAGGCGGGGAGATATCAGGCCCTTTCGCATTCAAGCTCTACGACGAACAGGGATTCCCGCTCGACCTTACCGAACTCATGGCACGCGAGCGCGGCCTTCCGGTGGACTCCGCAGGGTTCGAGACTCTCATGGAGCAACAACGCGCCCGGGCCCGCTCAGCCCAGAAAAAGCAGGTCATCGAGCTGTCGAATACCGCCGGCCTTGATCCCACGCGATTCGTGGGTTTTGACACCCTGGAAGCGGAGGCCCGCGTCATCGATGCGGTCCAGGTCAAAGACCGCACGGCGTTGCTTCTGGACGTGACCCCTTGCTATGCGGAGATGGGTGGACAGGTTGGCGATCGCGCCCTGCTCACACACGGTGCAACGAGTTGGTCGGTGACCGATACTCGCAAGGCCGGCGACACATGGCTCCACATGCTGGACGGTGACGAGTTCCCGATTGCCGGCTCCACGGTCGCGGTGGTTGTGGATCGCGAGAGGCGACAAGCGATCGAACGGCATCACACAGCGACTCATCTCCTGCACTGGGCCATCCATGAGGTCGTCTCGCGCGAGGCCTCCCAGAAAGGATCCTACGTCGGGACCGACAAGCTGACGTTTGATTTCAACAGTGCCCCGCTTACCCCTGCCCAGGTTTCCGATGTGGAGCGCCTCGTCAACGAACGCATTCTCGAAAATGCTCCGGTTTTGTGGGCGGAATTTCCGTTCGCAGAAATCAAGAGCCGCCCGCAGATCATGCAATTCTTTGGCGAGAAATACGGGGATGTCGTCCGCGTCGTGCAGATTGGCGGTTCCCTCCGCTGTTTGGACGGCTATTCGATGGAGCTGTGCGGAGGAACTCACGTTGCCGCCACCGGGCAGATCGGCCTCTTCCGGCTTTTGGGTGAGAGCGCCATTGCTGCGGGCGTTCGCCGCATCGAGGCTGTGGCAGGACTTGAAGCCTTTGCCGCTGCGACACGAGACACCCACCGCCTGCATTCCATCGCCTTTTCCCTCAACAGCCCGTTGAATGACATTGAGAAAAAACTCGAGGCCCTCATCGAACATTCCAAGCAGCTTGAAAAAAGCCTGCGCGCCGTCTCTCAACGGCAGGCTGCTGCAACTGCAGCAGGGCTTTTGGAAAAATCGGAAATCATTTCAACGACCCCCTCGATCCTGACAGAAATCGAAGGAGCCGATGCCGGCCAACTCCAGCTCATTGCCGACGCACTGAAAGGAAAATTCGCCGGTGTCGTCTTTCTGGCGGGCTCAACCTCACCGGAATCCGTCGCTCTTGTGGCATTGGTCTCACCGGAATTCTGTGGAAAATTTCCTGCGGGAAAACTGATTTCATCCGCCGCTCCCCTCGTCGGTGGAAAAGGCGGAGGAAAACCCGAGTCCGCCCGCGGCGGAGGAAAAAACCCGGCAGGGATTCCTGAGGCATTGAGCAAAGCACGGGAGTTGCTTTCCCACTAATCCGGCGGGGCCAGTGCCAGGGGTGGGCCTTGTAGGCAAGGCGAGCCGGTGAGAAACAACCTCCTTCGCCGCCGGATTAGAAAATTTTGCTGCGCAAAATGAGGTGTTACCAGATTCCTTTCTCCTCCAGCCTTCGTTTCCTTCTGTGAAGCTTGGATCACTTCCGAAAAACTTACATTTTTCCGCAGGATTTGATTA
>JBGSSC010000212.1:0-2483 GCA_041737265.1 Terrimicrobiaceae bacterium
GCCGCCTGCAAGCAGGTTGTGGACTCCACTGAGGGCGTGCGGACACTCTTCGATAAGGATCTGAAAAAGTCCGGCTGTAAGCCAGAGGGTCGTGACCCTATGGTGTTCGAGCGCCTGAACGATCTTCCCGATTCCGGCAACCGGTCGATCCGGCAGTGCGAGTGTGCCACCGTTGAGGAGGGCACCCCAGATTTCGAATGTCGCCGCATCGAATGTCAGAGGGGCCGCGTGCAGGAGGATTTCCTCTCTTCCGAAGACAATGTAATTCGTGTCGTGCACCAGCCGAACGACTGCCCGGTGCGGGATAATGACCCCCTTGGGCTTGCCTGTCGATCCACTCGTAAAAAGCAGATAGGCCGGATCGGAAGCTATGGCGGGTGAAGGGATGGTGTTTGGCAGAATCCCGTCCGTTGCGGCTGTGCTCAAGGGAATCACCAGCTCTTCCGCAAAAGCCGCGCATGCCGAATGATCCGCCAGAACCCACCGGATTCCGGCATCGCCCAAAATGGAATTGTTCCAGGCGGCCGGAGCTTCCGCGTCGAGAGGAACATAAGCGGCACCCGCGAGGGAGATTCCGAGCAGGCCGGCGATGCGTTCTGGAGTCGACTCCGCCGCAATGCCCACGAACATTCCCTGCCGGACTCCACGGCGATGCAGATCCCGGGCGATGCATGTGGCAGAAGCGAGGAGTTGCCCATAATTGATCTGTTCCTCGCGATAGAGGATCGCAGTTTTTTCCGGATGGGCCGATGCCTGCTGTGCAAAAAGGGAGCCAATCGTGTACTCCGAAGGACCGGGATTTTTCACCTCCGACCATTTTTTGATTTCAGCCAACTCCTCCGCAGGGATCATTGGAAGCTGCTTGAGCGGGGCGGACGGATTCTCCGCGACGGACTCGAGGAGTGTGCGGAAATGACCCATCATTCGCAAGATTGTGCTGCGATCAAAGAGGTCGGTGCTGAAATCACAGGAGGCACGCCATCCTTCCTCACGCTCGACCATGAAGACATTCACATCGAAGATAGCGCCCTGGGGAACTGAGGGCACGGGGGTGAGAGTCACCCCACCAAATGTGCCCGCTTGTGCGAAGGACCGCTGGTGGGTGAAATTAATTTGGAAAAGAGGATTTCGGCCCGCCTCGCGTCCGGGCCTCAGGGTCCGAACAAGAACTTCGAACGGAACGTCCTGGTTCTCCACGGCCTCAATCGCATTTTCAACGACCTTCCCGAGGAAGTCATCGAACGAGGGATTGCCCGAGAGGTTACTGCGCACGATCAGGGTATTGATGAAAGTGCCGATGAGGTCTTCGAGTTGAGGCTGGTTGCGGCCTGCGACCGGCACACCGATGGCGATGTCATCCGCTCCGGTGTAACGGTTGGCAAGGGCCATGAACGCGGCGATATAAAGATGGAAAAGCGTTGCTCCCCGGGCGGTGGCGATTCGGGCGAGGCGCGAGGTGAGTTCCTTCGGAAGCAGTGTCGAAACAATATCGCCCTTCCAGCTTTTTACCTGGGGTCGCGGCCGGTCGGTTGGGAGTTCGAGGTCCGGCAGCCCGGCCAGGCGCTGTTTCCAATAACCCAGCTGTGCGGCGACTTCAGGCCCTTCAACGAAGCCGTTATGCCATACGCTGTAGTCTCCGTACTGAATGGGCAGGGGCGCAAGCGGGTTGGGCTGCCCCGCAGAGAAGGCTTCGTAAAGGAGTCCGAGTTCGGTGGTCAGGACCCGGATCGACCATCCGTCGAAGACGGTGTGGTGGGCGCTCACGTGCAACATGTGGGAATCCTCTGCAAGCCTCACCAAGAGGGCGCGAATGAGAGGAGCGCGGGTCAGAGTGAAGGATTTCGCTGCTTCCTCCCGGGCGAGGCGTTCTGCCTCCTTCACGCCCGACGGACTCCCTCCGACATCGGCAAATTCGATCTGGAAGCGGGAATCCGGTTCGACCACCTGGAGCAACTCACCTCCGCTTTCCTCGAATCGGGTCCGGAGAATTTCATGACGCTCCACGATCGTCTGGAGCGACCGCTCGAGAATTCCGCGGTCCAGCGGGCCGTCAAGGCGGAAGCGGATCGGCACGTTGAACGCCGTGATGCCCGGGCTCAGGTTGTCCAGATACCAGAAGGCCTGCTGTGCCGCTGAGGCAGGGAACGCGACTTCCTTTCCGCTTGGTGGAGGTCTTTGCGGTTCAGCGGCGGTAGGCATTGCGGTCGAGGCGTTGGATGCCTGGTGAGGGGTTCCCTGTCTGGTCTTCGAGCGCTGCAATGATTGCTGAGATCGTACGCTGGCGAAAAACGCGGGCAGGCGTTATCGGCAGCCCCGCGCTGTGGGCGCGTGCCGTGATTTGGAAAATGAGGATCGAGTCTGCCCCGAGTTCAAAAATGTCGTCATCGACCCCGAAGCTCCCCTCGCCGAGCACCTGCTTCCAGATTTCGAGCAGGAGGGCCTCTTTGTCATTTCGCGGCGGAGTGGTTTGAGGCCGGGGGGAA
>JBGSSC010000218.1:0-2442 GCA_041737265.1 Terrimicrobiaceae bacterium
CACAAACCGGTAGCTCTGGCTTAGCGCCAGCGCCCGAGCTCTTCCCTTCGGGCTCGGGCTGCCGCTACCTCGCCCTCCGGGCGTTTATGAACAAGCCTCGCTGTCCTTCCCAAAGTGTCTTTTTTCATTGAGGCAACGCGAACGGAACTCATCTTGGGCACGCCTTTCGGTGATCACATGGTCCTGCAAAGGGAGAAGCCGATTCCGGTCTGGGGCTGGGCTCCGCCCGCCACGGAAATCATTGTGTCTTTGGCAGGTCAGACCCACACCGCGAAGGCCGACGCAGAGGGTGCGTGGAACGTGACATTGCCCGCTCTGCCGGCAGGCGGTCCCCATGAGATGCTCGTCGCCGGACCAACGGAAGTCCGCATCACCGACATTCTGGTGGGCGAGGTCTGGGTCTGTTCCGGACAGTCCAATATGGCCATGGCGCTGTCGGAAACCGATAAGGCAGCTGAGGACATCGCGGCCGCGGATTTTCCGAAGATGCGCCTTCTCAAGCTGCCAGTTCGCCGGTCCGGTTTGCCGGAACGCGTTCCCCCGAAGCCCCGCCCAGGCTGGATCGCTTGCTCGCCCGCTACCGCCAAGTCCTTTAATGCCGCAGCATATTTCTTTGGACGCGAAATCCACCGCGAGACCGGCGTCCCCATCGGACTGATCGCTGCCGCGGCGGGATCGACTCAGATTGAACCATGGACGCCGCGGGAAGGTCTGGCCCTCGTGCCCTCGCTCGAGAAGTGGCACACCGCCGCGCGGGAGGTCGATGCAAAATATGGGAAAGCCCTCGTCGAGTTTTCAAATACTCCCACCGAGCCGCCTGTCCCTGCACCGGTTCACCCGTATTTGAGTCGCGAAGACCCACAGCGGAATCTGAGCACGCTTTTCAATGGCATGGTTGCTCAGGTCGTCCCTTGCGGAATCCGAGGTGCGATTTGGTATCAGGGCGAAAGCAATCGCGGGGACTCCAGTCAGGCCTACTTCGAATGGATGACCGCTCTCGTGCGAGGCTGGCGGGCTGTTTGGGGGCAAGGCGAATTTCCGTTCTACTATGTCCAGATCGGGGCACTGGACAGCTGGCGCCCAAGCTGGCAAATCCCCGAGATCTGGGAGGGTCAGACCTGGGCCTTGAGCTTGCCCAACACGGGAATGGCGGTGATTCACGATCTCTGCGGCGATCTGAAGGACATTCACCCGAAACAAAAACGCGAGGTGGGCCGCCGGCTCGCTCTCTGGGCGCTCGCCAAGGATTACGGAAAGAATGAAACAGCTTATTCAGGTCCGACTTTCAAATCGTCCGAGATCGCAGGCAACCAGATCAAGATCACCTTCGACCACACTTTTGGTGGCCTGCGCACCCGTGATGGTAAGCCTCCGGACTGGTTCACCATCGCCGGTGCGGACCGCCGGTTTGTAAAAGCCAAAGCGGATATTGTTGGCGATGAAGTGATCGTTTCCAGCGGGGAAGTTCCGAATCCCATGGCAGTTCGGTTCGCGTGGGATGAAGCCGCTCAGCCAAATCTCATCAACGCTGCCGGCTTGCCCGCCGGCGCTTTTCGCACGAACCAACCCTGGTAAGGACAAGGCCCAATAGGACACCCTTTCGGAAAAGAGCCTCGCCACCGCGAGAGCCTGAACTGAACGGCTTGCGAACTTGCCATATTAATCAAGTCGCGGCTACTTTTCTAAAAGCCGAGTATTAGTCCCTTACCGATCAACTCCTGCGCAAAAAGCGTAACACTTCACATTGAAGGGAGTGAAAAATTGAGTAAGATAAAATCTCACGACCTCTGCAAGGATGGTTTTAAATCCCTCCACAAAAGGAGGATACAAACGGCCCAAGCCGCACGGCCCCAAGGCCGAATTTAATGCAGGATTTTTTCAGGCCAAAATCACCAGGATTTTCGGCCCTGCTACCGCATTACCTCGGTGGATGTGTCCTCTGCTGCTTGATTGCTGGGCAAATGCGCAAGGTTTTCTGAAACGATGCAGGCCTCACGCCATGCAAGGGATTCAAAACAAAATCAGGGGGACCCCTGCGGGGATGAAACAATGGTCATGGCGCCTGCGGCGGGAACATAAAGGAAAGGTTTAACCACTAATGAAATCCCAATGATGAAAATCCCAATGGGGATTTTCTTCGATGCAAGAATGCAGAGGGAGGGATTCGGGGCGGACCGAGATGACCCACTTCGATCCATGGGGAGCGGAAGGCGGCTTCCCTGTGAATCAAAACTTTTTGCGCAGCAAAATTATTCTAATCCGGCGGCGCTGGCACCCGTTTCTCAACGGCTCCCATTGCCAACAAGCCCACCCTTGGCACCGGCTCCCGCCGGATTAGTCCCTTACCGCGTAAATCCTGCGCAAAAAGCGCAAGACTTCAGACGGTCGCG
The DNA here is from genome assembly GCA_041737265.1 of Terrimicrobiaceae bacterium. Taxonomy (GTDB): domain Bacteria; phylum Verrucomicrobiota; class Verrucomicrobiia; order Chthoniobacterales; family Terrimicrobiaceae; genus JBGSSC01. The sequence continues at coordinate 2,391 of JBGSSC010000218.1, forward strand.
GGTTGAAGGTTTGGGAGGACAAGCCACTGGAGGAGTTTGCACGAAGTGGTGA
>JBGSSC010000280.1:0-3041 GCA_041737265.1 Terrimicrobiaceae bacterium
TTGATTACCCTCCCTGCGATCTCCCCGACCGTCTGGCCTCGGTTTCGCAGAGAAACAACCAGCACTCCCAGATCATGGACAGCGCCGATAAAAATCGAGCCGAATACCACCCAGAGTAGCGCCGGAAGCCATCCCCACAAAATGGCGATCGCCGGCCCGACAATGGGGCCGGTTCCTGCAATCGAAGTGAAGTGATGGCCGAAAACAACCGCCTTGGATGTCGGCACGTAGTCATGCCCATCCTCAAATTCTCTGGCTGGAGTCAAGGCATCCGCCGAGAGGCGGAATATCTTGGAGCCCAGCCACCGCCCGTAGGTATGGTAGGCAAGGAGGAAGGCCAGCCCGCTGGCCAAGGCAATTAAGAGGGTGGTCATTGCAGTTCCGGTGGATGGTTAATTCCTCAGGCCAAGGAGCGCAAGCCCGCACGACGCACGGCACGGGATTCCCGTGTTGAAATTTCGAGCAGTCAGGCCTAAAAAGTAACCAATCAGTTAATTTTCATCAATCATGCTCCGACTCGCCTTCGCCGGTTTCCGCCACTCTCACATTTTTGCGCTGCATGACGCCGCTTCGCGCCATTCAGACATCCGGATCTCGGGCACCTGGGAAAATGATCCTCCAAATTCTCTTCTCGCGGGGAAAAATATTCCGCTCACCCACGCATCCTTTGGGGAGCTTATCGGGGATTGTGACGCAGTAGCCATCGGAGATTGCTACGCGCGGCGCGGCGCTTTGGTGATTCAGGCATTAAAGGCTGGCCGGCATGTGATCTCCGACAAGCCGCTCTGCACCTCCCTTGCCGAACTCGAAGAGATCCGGAAGCTGACCCGTGCGGGAGGCCCCCGGGTGGGGATGATGCTCGACCTGCGCGACTCCGGAAACCTGATCGGACTGCGGGATGCCATCCAGTCAGGCCGGATCGGAGAAGTACAGACGGTTTCGATTTCCGCCCAGCACCCATTGCTGCTGGGAACCCGTCCATCGTGGTACTTCGAGGAAGGCATGCACGGCGGCACTCTGAACGACATCGCGATCCACGCAACCGACTTCCTTCCTTGGATGACGGGGATCGGGCTCAAATCGGTCACAGCCGCACGCAGCTGGAACGCCAAGGCCGGGGAGACCCCGCACTTCCACGATTGCGCCCAGTTCATGATTGAGCTCTCGAACGGCGGCAGCGTGATCGGCGATGTCTCGTACCTTGCACCCGGCACCTGCGGATACACGATCGCCAACTATTGGCGCATAATTATCCACGGCACAAAAGGCTTTCTAGAGACCTCCCCTGGTTCTCCCGGCATCACCTTCGCCGATGACAGCTCGAAACAACCCACAATACTGGATACCCCTCCGGGTCGTCCGGACGGCTACCTGGAGGATTTTCTTGCGGAGGTTTCGGGAAAACCGGGGGCCGACGGGGTGACCACGGAATCCTGCATCGCAGCCTCACGGTTGGCGCTCCAGCTCGAAGAAGCGGCAGCCGGCAGACGATGATCCCTTGCCTTCATCACCGCACACTGTTACCTAAAACCCTCTTTAACGAATGAATATTCACGAATATCAAGCCAAGCAGCTCATGGAAAAGTTCGGTGTGGCGGTTCCAGGGGGCTCTGTCGCAGAAACCCCCGAGGAAGCCGAACGCGTCGCGCGCGCCCTCGGCAAAAACCATCTCGTCGTCAAATCCCAGATCCATGCCGGCGGCCGCGGCAAGGGCACTTTCAGCAACGGGTTCAAGGGCGGAGTGCACCTCGCAAAGACCGCAAGCCAGGTGCGGGATCTCGCAGAGCAAATGCTTGGACAGACCCTTGTCACAAACCAGACCGGCCCGGCGGGTCGCCTCGTGCGCAAGCTCCTTGTTGCGGAAGCGGTCGAGGTCAAGCGGGAGCTCTATTTTGCGATTGTGATCGATCGCGCGATCTCGGGTCCCATGATTATTGCGAGCACCGAAGGAGGGGTTGACATTGAGACCGTTGCGGAACACACCCCGGAGAAGATCATCCGCGAACCCATTCATCCCTCGCTGGGTCTTCAGCCTTACCAGACCCGCAAGATCGCCCGGCAACTCGGATTTACCTCCACGGAAATGCGGGCCGCCTGCAAACTTTTTGCGGCGCTCTACAAGCTGTTCATCAAATCCGACTGCTCGATGGTTGAGGTGAACCCGCTGGTAGTGACGCCAGGCGGGGATGTTTTCGCGCTCGATGCAAAACTCAACTTCGACGACAACGCTCTTTTCCGTCAGCCCGAGATTCAGGCCATGCGCGATGTCGAGGAAGAGGATCCTCGCGAGGTGGAGGCATCAAAATTTCACCTCAACTACATCGGGCTTGATGGCAACATCGGCTGCATGGTCAACGGGGCCGGACTTGCGATGGCCACGATGGATATCATCAAGCTTTACGGCGGAGAACCCGCGAATTTCCTGGATGTCGGAGGGGGAGCCAATGAGCAGCAGGTCACCGAGGCCTTCAAAATCCTCATGGCCGATCCCAAGGTTGAAGCCATTCTCGTCAACATCTTCGGGGGAATCATGAAGTGCGACATCATCGCGCAGGGTATCATCAATGCCATCCGGTTTCTGGAATCACGGGAACAACGTCTGGTCCCGCTGGTCGTGCGACTGGAAGGCACCAATGTCGAACAGGGCCGCAAACTCATCGCGGATTCCGGCCTCCGGGTGCAGACCGCCACCGGCCTCACCGAGGCCGCCGAGCTGGTGGTCAAATCCGCCAAAGCGTAACCAGACAGTCCATCATAAACATCACTTTAATATGTCAGTCCTAGTCAACAAAGATACCCGCCTGCTGGTGCAGGGGATCACCGGCAAAGCAGGTGGTTTTCACGCCCGCTCATGCATGGAATACGGAACTAACGTCGTGGCGGGAGTCACCCCCGCCCGCGGCGGAGAAGTTTTCGAAGGCAAAGTTCCCGTTTTTGATACCGTCGCCGAAGCGCGAGCGGAGACCGGATGCAATGCGTCGATGGTGTTTGTTCCGGCCGAATTTGCTGCAGATTCAGTTCTCGAGGCGGTGGATGCTGGC
>JBGSSC010000291.1:0-2141 GCA_041737265.1 Terrimicrobiaceae bacterium
AGGATGTAATGCTGTGCCATTACCTTTTGAATAAATTCCGAAGCGCAGCCGTCAAAGACGACGTCCATGCTAGGAAGCTGGGGGGCGGGGGGTGCCCAGCCGGCTTCTTCCCACGGGATGGGCGGGCGGGCCTCCCCGGTCATGATATGCATGGTGTACTCGCCTTTCGAGCAACCCAGGCGGCAGAGGGTGATCCGGCCGGTGCGGATTTTGGAAACATTCAGAAGGCCCTCGCCGAAGTCCCCGAATGCGTTGGGCAACACGGTCACTTCGCCATCGACAATCTCCCGGGGCACGTAGTCAGGAACCCCCATCAAGGCACCATCCCGCATAAATTCGTAAAATTCGAGATAGGCGGCCATCTGACCGCTAAGAAACCGCACAACGAGTTGGGTGACCGCACCGAGGGAATCGTTCTCGGGAACCGTGCACACATCGAGTTCCTCGTGCAGGAGGGTCATCCCGCCGGCGGGAGCAAACCCAAGCAGCTTCTTCACCCCATCCACATCGGAGTAGGAAAATCCGCTCCAGCCATTTTCGCGGATCTTGTCCCTCGCAGCGAAAGCGAAGCGCACCGAATTTTCGACCGTGCCGGCCTTGGGGTCTTTGAGAAACTTCCAGTTCTTGAGAAGCTCGCGGGCTTTGGCGGAGACAGTTTCTGAGCTGATTCCCTGCATCCTTTGAAAAATCTCGAGGAGATCGAAATGCTCAATTTCGACGCCTGTCACGGCCTTGAGAGAGATACCGTCGTAGAGGGTGCCGTAAAGGCGCATGTCGCGGTAACCTGCCATGCCGATCCTTGCGGTGCGGAGGAGGCTTGCGGCGCGGGCGGCCCTTGCAAAGGCGAGGACCGGCTCGATGGGCACCGGCTCACCCCGGAACGCAACCAGATAGCGGAAACGGTAGCCCATGTCCTCCATGGGCTTGCGCAGGGCCGTGGTCCCCGCCTGATCGGCAGTCGTAACAAAGCGGTTTCCTTCCTGCCAGCCCGTGAGTCCGAGCAGCAAAACCGGCTTGTGCTTGAATGGCTCGATGACGCGAAATACCGCCCAACTGGGAATCCAGCCGGCAACACAGACCACCAGAAAATCAAAGTCCCCGGCTCCGAGTTCGCGCACTGCGCGGTCGGAATCCGAGCCGTCGGGAATATCCGAAACCGGTGCGGTTGTCAGGAGATCGATCCCGTTGGATTCAAGCAAGGCAGCCACTGCAGCGCAGCGCTTGTCAATAAACTCACGGGGTGTGTTGACTTCGCCGAATCCAACGAAGCCTGCTTTGATTTTTCGGATGTCAGTCATGGGTAATTGTCGAGTAAAGCGGTCTCATCGCAGTATTCAATGCGAGGTAGTTGCGGTAGCACTTTTCGTAGGTTCGCACGTTTTCGGCAATGGGATTGATACGGGCCTTGAGTGATACCATCTTTTCTGCGGCCTCCTCCAGACTCTGATAGAGGCCGGCGCCGAGTGCTGCGAGCATGGCGGCACCGAGCGAGGTCGATTCGGCGCAGGCGGTTGTCACGATCGTCCGGTCCAAAACGTCCGCCTTGATCTGCAGCCAGAGGGGACTGGAAGAGGCCCCTCCCAGGGAGCGGATTTCAGCGCAATGCGCCCCGGATTCCCGCACAAGTTCGACCTGTTCACGCAAAAGAAAGGCGACGGACTCGAGGATGGCGCGGGTGAAATGGCCCCGCGTGTGGGACATGGTGAAACCATAAGCCATGCCTTTTGCATCGGGATTGGCTTCGGGGGTCACGGTGCCTGCACAATGGGGAAGAATGATGAGCCCCTCACTGCCGCAGGGGGCGGCAGCGGCTTCGGCATCCAGTTCGGCATAGGATGAACCTCGTCCCAACTGGTCCCGGAAGTTTTTTAAGAGCATGCCCGCGACAGGAGCCCATGGAAGGAGAGCGAATTGGCCCGGCGAGCCATGAAGATAAAATCCGAACCGGCGGCGGGGATCGGGAACCGGATCCGAAGTCAATGCACAAAGAGCCAGTGCACACCCCGTGGTCTCCGAGACCATCCCGTTTTTGACGCAACCCGCCCCGATCGATCCGCAGATCTGATCCAGGGGTGCTGCCACCAATGCAGTTTGCGAAGAAAGCCCGGCGCGTCCATCAATCACATTGCCAATTCTCCCGC
>JBGSSC010000294.1:0-5066 GCA_041737265.1 Terrimicrobiaceae bacterium
TGGTCCCGCCGGCCTCGGAAACGATTGCTGAGATGTTATCGAGGGTGCGGTTGGTTTCCTCCTCGATGGTACCGCGGATTATCGACCGGTCCCGCATATCCAGAGGGCCCTGTCCGCTCACATGGAGCCACCCATCGCAGAGGACGGCCGTCGATATTCCTGCGGACGCCGAGGGGAGATCGGGATGGGTGATGCGTCGCTTCATTGATCGCGGAGCGTTTCCATGGCCGGCCATTTCGCGAAATCGTCGATAAATTCCACCAGTTCGGTTGTGACGCTCTCCAGCATCGAAAGCCCCTTTTCTTTGGTGGCTGCGGAAGGCTGCCCCATGTGGCCGGAGGATGTCCAGCGATGAAAGCGGTGGAAGCCTTCGACCTTGCCCGTATAACGTGGATCTGCAGTCCATGGGCGAACTTTCTCGACATGGTCCGGGGAGATTTTGGAGAGGTCAACGAGGTCTCCGCGGATCGCCAGCATGAAAGAAGTTTCGTATTCGCATGCGTGGGTGATGACGGGGGTCTCCATTGCATGTTGTTCGGGAGTCAAGGCATGCGCCGTGACCCGCCAGAAGCTTGAGAACGCAATGGTGGCGGCGTCAGCCAGCTCGTTTCTGGTTATCAGGTCGGTGAGAGCCTGGTGTGCCGGGACGACATTTCCCCCGTGCCCGTTCAGAAAGAGCAACCTGCGAAAACCGTGATGCAGAAAACAAAGTGTCAATTCCTGAATCACTTCCGTGTAGAGCTTCGGGCTCAGGCTGAGTGCCCCCGGAAAGTCCATGTGGTGGTGTGAGGCTCCGAGCCAAAGTGTGGGCACACAAACGATACGGTCTCCGGCCCTTTCCTCCAGACGCCGCATCACTTCCTGCAGCTGGAAGGTATCAACAAATACCGGCAGATGCCTGCCGTGTTGCTCGCACGAAGCCAAAGGGATCACCACGGGGAGATCCCTGTTCAGGGTGCCAATTTCCGGGTGGGAGAGTTCGTGCCAGAGCATGGTCCTCTATCATTAAAATTCTAGACGAAAAGCGCAAGACCTTCGAAAACGATGCAGTCCTAACGCAAAGGAGGAAACATGAACGATTGTTGATTCGGAATTCTCCTCGACTGGGCCGCATGTTTGCCTGGTGCCCCCGCCAACCGGAGTTCCGCTTCATTTTGCGAAGCAAAATATTTTCCAATCCGGCGGCAATGCAGGCGGTTTCTCAACGGATCGCCTTGCCAGCAGGCCCGTCGTTGGCATCGGTCCCGGCCGGATTGGGGTTATTTGTCGGATGGGACCACGATGCCGCGAAGGATGATGTTCTGGCACGTGATAAATACGATCAATGTCGGGATCGCTGTGAGGATCAGTGAGGCGTAAACGACCGGGGAGGCAACGCTCATCCGTAGTTGGAATACATAAACCATCAAAGTCCACATGGATGGGTCGGGTGCCAGAATCAGTGCGAAGAAAAACGCTCCGTAGGCACCGGTGAAGGCCCCAAGTGCGAGGACCGCCAGAATGGGTTTGGAGAGGTTCATTGTGACCTGCCAGAACATCGTGAATTCACTGGCCCCATCCAATTCGGCCGCTTCGTAGAGTTCGCGCGGGAGACTGTCAAAAAAGCCCTTGAGAAGGAAGATCGAGAACCCATTGGCGAGGCCAGGCAGGACGAGGGCGCCAAATGTGTTGAGCAGGTTGAATTCCCGGAGTTGGAGGAACACGGGAATCATCGTGACCTCCGTCGGAAATGCAATGGTCGCCAGGAAAAACAGGAGGATGTGGTAGGAGCTGCGCATCTTGTATCTCGAAAGCGCGTAGGCAGCCAGGGGGTTAACGATCAGCGCTCCCCCCACGCTAAGAATCACCAATATGAGGGTATTGCGCAGGGCTCCCCCATGGCCTCGGATCTCATCGATCACCGTTCGGTAGTTGAGAGTCAGAAACTGATTCCTCCAAAATGTCTTTTCAGCTGCAAAGGCCTCGCGGTCGATGGAGGCCTGCGGGATATGGAGCCCTGGTCGGCCTTGCGCGGCGGCCCATTCCCCAAAAAGAGTATCCACGCTCACAACCCGCAGGTCTTCCGGCTTGGAGCGGGTGCGGATAAATTCGTCCCGGCCGAGGCCCGATTCGGCGTGGTGGGTGCGCCCTGCGTCGGTAAGATGAACAAAGTCGGTGCGGAGGAGTCGGCTCACGAAGAAGAACCAGGGCTCCGCCCCCACTTCGGGCACTGTTGCCGGGAAGGGAACTTCCGCGTAACTGGCGTAATTTGTGCCGAACTTCTCGTTGTATTGGGCGATATCTGCCCCGATCGTGCGTGTAAGGATGCTGGTGCGGTAGAAACTGCCAATATCCCATGCGAACTTTTGCGAAAGGGGCCAACCCGCTGAGAAATCCAGGAATGCAAGCACGGCAGGCGTAGAGGGGAGGGGCGGGCCGTCGATGCGCGGAAGCGGGGGCTGAATACGATTAACGCGCCGGAATTCGCTGCCAAGAGCGCGGTTGATGCCTTCAATCGAGCCATATTTTGTGAGGAGCCAGTCACGGAACGCGAATGATGTATAGGAAGGCATGCGCGGGTTTGGCCGCATAAAGCCCGGCGTGAAGAGAATCGCAGGAGGAGGTGCTTCTTTCAGGAACCGATGCCAGAGATCCAAGGCTTCTGTATCCACCGGTTCCTTGAGAAGATCGGATGTTTCTTCAAACATCAGCTTGGGGTTGTTCCATGCCATGCGGAGATAGTCTGCCGATCCATGATACTTGACCTCCAGATAGCGCTCCCAAAGGGCTCCTTCGTCGAAAAGGTAGGGAGGAAAAAATGAGGTTTCGGTGGACTCTGCTTTCGGGTCAACCGATCCGGAGATCATGATGAGGAACGGGACAATCATTGTGATCGCACCCAGAATGAGGAGGCTGTAAAGCGCGGCGTAGAGGCCCCGCACGGGCATGCTGCGCTCGGTGATTGGGGAGAAAATCATGCTATTTGGCAGTTTTGAATTCCATTCGACTCAAGCGTTTGAGCTGCATCATCGTGATTCCGATCAGCAAGCTTGCGATGATCCACGCCATTGCCGTCGCATGGCCGAATCTCAGACGGGTGAATGCCTCGAAGAAGAGCAGCAGGGCAGTGACCTCGGTGGCGCCGTTGGGTCCGCCTCCGGTCATGATGAGGATGTTGTTGGCCCCGTGGAATGCCGCCGCGATCGCTCCGGTGAAGTTGATAATTATAAGTCCCTTGAGGCCGGGGAAGACGATGAGACGCGTCTTCATAAAAAAGTTGGCACCATCGATTTCCGCAGCTTCGAACTGCTCGATGGGAATTGTTTTGAGCGCTGCAAGGTAGATGAGGCAGCCCGGACCGGCGCCCGCCCAGATGCCGGGAAGAATGCACGTGATCATCGCGAGGTTGGGGTCCTCGGTCCATGCACGCTGGGCCTCAAACCCGAATAGCCTCAGCAGGTGGTTGAGCACACTCTCGGCTCCAAAGAGTTCACGCCATAGGAAAAAGACGGCAGCGGAGCTGATGACTGCCGGGAGGTAATAAAGGATGCGGAAGAGCACCTTGTGTCTCGGAATCAGGTGGAGGGCGTAGGCAAGAAAAATCGGAGTGAGGAAACCCACGGTGAGAATCCATGCCGCATAGTAAAAAGTCACTTTGAAGGATCTCCAGAACGTGCCGTCAAAGAGCACATTGGCAAAGTTGTCGAGGCCAACCCAGTGCGAGGGCAGGATAAGCTGGTAATCGAGAAAAGCCATTCCCGTTCCGCGGAGGAGGGGGATATATTGCCACACGACCACAAGGATAGCTGCGGGAGCCAGACACAGCCACGGCAGAATCCCCTTGGAAACGACGGGGCGCGACATCAGGTGTGCCGCACCGGAAAAGGCACTGCTCACGTTCCAGCCCACAAAGACAAATCCCGCAAGAATCGCTATCACCACCACCACCGCCGCACCCCGCCTCACTTTCATCTGCTCCGGCGGCACATAGCCGAGCATGCGCTCATTGGTTTTGACAACGGCCCGCTTCAGAATCTCTGCCATCTCCGCGCGCGCCGCTTCGAAGTCGCCGCCTCTCCAGAGTTCCGCAATTTTGCGGCTCAACAGGATCTGGTCCAGTGGATAAGTCATCTCCGAATAAACCAGGTTGCAATTCTGCCCGTAGGGCTCGGGCTTGCCGGTCGCAAGAGATTCCTGGAAGGCCTCTTCCATTCCCACAGGCATGAGTTGCAGATATTCGTCGTATCCAAATTCCCGGAGCAACACTGGATTTACCTGCGAAGCGAGACCCATATCCACCATGGTCTGAACCTTGATCTTTTCTGCATCCCGGCTGCCCATGAATTTGATATATTCCCATGCGGCCTGCCGCACTTCGGGATCTTCAATTTGTGAGAAGACTCCAAACACGCGGGCGTTGATTTCCGCTCCGCGGATTCCCGTCGGCCCCTTTGGCACCGGTCCAAAACCGAATTTTTGCGGGTCATAGGTGATTGCGTCGCCGACGTAGCCGAAAAACATGCCTGTAAAAGCCAGCTCCGTACCAGCAGGGCGTCCGCTCCGGACCGCAAGGCGGTCAGCCTCGACCAGGCGGTAATAGTATTCGTAGGCAGTGACCGCTTCCGGGCTGTCAAAGGCCGCCCGCCACTCGTCGGGGGCCTCCTCGACTACGGCATCGGCCCCGGCAGACCACAGGAAACTCATGAGATTCCAGCTGGCAGCGGATCCTCCGGCGAGATAGAGGGGGCGGATCTTCGGTCCAACTTCCTTAATTTTTTTGGCGAATTCTGTGAGCTCGTTCCAGTCTTTGGGTGCGCGGAGGGGGAGGCCCGCACGCTGAAACAGGTCAATGTTGTAGTAGAGTCCGGTGGACATGAATCCCAACGGGAGCCCGTAAATTTGGCGCTTGCCGTCGGGTCCTGTGCGATTCACGACGGGCATGACCTGACTGGGAATCCTGCTCATCACTTCCTCCCGCACTTCCGGAGTCTCCGCGTCAATGAATTCCGTGAGCGGCATCACGATGCCCTTGCGAACAAAAGTGTCGGTGCTGCGGAAGTTCATTCCGATGACGTGAGGTGCAATCC
>JBGSSC010000356.1:0-2988 GCA_041737265.1 Terrimicrobiaceae bacterium
GACAAAATCTTCTAATCCGGCGTCGATGGCTGCAACGGATTCGCTGTTGCGGATGCGAAGCAACGACCGGGCATTCAACCAAAGGCCAGGCTTTCAACTCCATTCTCACCGGGTGCCAAGGCACTCACCACTGCTCTTGGCATCGGCTCCTTCCGGATTAGGAAGGCTTTCCCCGGGTAGCCCGATGGGTGTATAGGAGGAGGGATGAAAGCGGAAAAGGTATTGGGCGAGGCAAGTTGGACGCTGCATTCGGACTGCGTTTCGGTAGCGCTGACACGCAATGGCGGGCACCTTGGGCCGGTGGAATTCGAGATTGGGGGGAGGGTGGTTTCGCCAATGCATGTCGCTCCCTGGGCGGGGCAACGAACCGCGGCGACCCTGCTGCCTATTTTACGGGTTTTGCGCGGAGATTTCTTTTGCATGCCGTTCGGCGGGAACACTCGGGCCTGGCATGGTGAAAAGCATCCGGTTCATGGGGAAACCGCCAACAGCGCCTGGTCGGGGGAGCGGTTGGAAACGCTCGGGAAATGGACCTGTTTGCGGACTTCGATGGAGACCAACACCCGCCCTGCACGTGTTGAAAAATTGATCGCACTCCGGGCGGGCGACCCTGCGGTGTATTCCCGTCATGTCATTTCCGGTGCACGGGGGCCAATGTGTTTGGGACATCATGCGATGTTGAATTGTCTCCATTCACCCATACGGCTCTCGGCTTCGCCCTTCGTAAGGGGGCAGGTTTTTCCTGATGCGCTGGAGAATCCCGCTGAGGGTGGATATTCCAGCTTGAAACCGGGGGCACAGTTTAAAACGTTGGCGAAGGTTCCTCTTTCGGCGGGCCGCTTCGCCGACCTGAGCCGCTTCCCTGCACGCGAGGGTTTTGAAGATCTCGTGATGATCAGCTCGGACCCGCGGTCTGATTTTGCCTGGACGGCGGCGGTTTTTGGCGGGGAGGGGTACCTCTGGTTCACCCTCCGGGATCCCGGCGTATTGGCATCAACTGTCCTGTGGCATTCCAATGGGGGCAGACACTATGCCCCATGGAACGGGCGTCACAGGGGTGTCATCGGCATTGAAGACGTAACCGCCTACTTCCACTGCGGTCTTGCGGAATCTGCCGGGCCCAATCCGGTAAGCAAAGCGGGGATCCCGACCTGTGTTTCATTGGAAAAGGAAGTGCCCGTGAACTCCATCTTCGGAGTCGCCTCCGTTCCGCGGGGTTTCGATGTTGTTGAAAAAGTTCTCCGTGTTGATGAAGGGCTGGAGTTTGTTTCACCCGGGGGCAAGCGCGCGAAGGTTTCCCTGGATGCCGGTTTTCTTTATGGGGAGGAAAGGCCCTAATCCGGCGGGAACCGGTGCCAAGTGCGGGGGTGAGGGCAAGGGGAGCGTTGAATATCAGCCTCCCTCGCCGCCGGATTAGAAAAATTTGCTTCGCAAAATGGAGGGAAATGCGCTGGACCTATCGCTCCGCCGCCGTCCCTCGAGTCTGATCCACTCTGATATTTGGTATCAGCCATCAATAGTGTGCCGGCATGCGACATTGGAATGATGCAGTTGGTGACACGGTCACCATGGTAATGAAGCAGCAAGCCGGAAAATCTCAGGTTTTTGACCTGCGGGTAAGAGCCTTGAGGGTTGCAGCGAGATCGGCAGCGGAGGTGCTTATTTCATTCCGCAGCTGCTCAGCGCCCATCGAGGATCCTCCAAGCGTTGCCACCGTCGTGCGTTCGAGTTGGTCCTCAGTCGCGACCGTGATTTCATAGCGTGATGCGTATGTGGCGGCGATGCGTTCAATGACGGAGTCAGCCGTCTGTCCATCCCGTGAATAGAAAACCTGAACTCCTGCCGGCTCCGAGGCGTCGGAAGTCCTGATGCCGCGTCCGTCGAAAACCACGACCACGTGCCATTCCGATGAGTCCTGAAGGCCGCGCAGGGTGGAGACAAGCGTATCCCGCGCCAGGGTCCCTTTTCTGGCATGGAGGCTCCGGAGCTCCGGCCATGCAAAGATGATGCTGTGTCCATCGACCAGCAGAACACGACGTTTCACTTAGGTGGAGTCGAAACCATGAGGAAGGGCGGGCAGTCCATCCTCCAGTCCTACCGCATGGAGTGATCCGGTGACAATTCCGTCCTATTCACTGGAAAAATTCCGTTTTGTGCTGTTTGATCGCGACTTCCATGGAGAGCGAAACCAATTCCCGGCAGCCTGCGGTCATTCGTCTGCCGGTTCGTTCGGTGGACAGCCTTTTGGACGTCGGTGGGTCGCCAATTCTCGGCCCGCGGATCCACCCGGAAGCCGCCCACGCGATTTTTTTCGATGCCAAGGAGGTCCGCCGGAACCTATTTCAGATCGAAATTGCGGCTCCGCGTGGTGATCTCGGACGATCTTCCGAGGTTGAGTCGGCAGTGCGCAATCACTTCCTCACGCAAGAGCGCGACCTGACAACCGAGCTCCAGACAGCTATGAGGCGTGGCTTCCTCAGCTTGCTATTCGCAATGCTTGTGGTGGCCCTGATGGTTGTATTATCGGAATGGCTTCAGACCCTGGGCACGGGACGCATTTTTTCCCTGCTTGGAGAAAGTCTTGTCATTGTCGGCTGGGTCACGCTCTGGATTCCGGCAGAAACGCTGATTTTCGAGCAGTTTGCCATCCGTGAAAAACGGAATCTGGCTCGCGCGTTGAGGAGTTCCCGCGTGGTGCTCACGCCCCTCGATTAGAGGAATAAGTGCCCTGCCAGGGTTACAATAACGTGGTCGAGTTAATCGTCGTCCGGTATTCCCGCGGGCTGGAATGTTGGTAGCGGCGGAACTGGCGGTTGAAGTTTGCAAGGTTGTTGAAGCCCGATGCAAAAGCGATGTCGGCGACCGGCTTGTCGGTTTCTTGCAGGAGCCTGCATGCATGGCCCAATCGGACCTCATTGACAAATTGGGTGAATGTCTTCCTCGTCGTGCGCAGGAAGAGCCGGCTGAAGGATGCGGGGGCCAGATGCG
>JBGSSC010000762.1:0-1847 GCA_041737265.1 Terrimicrobiaceae bacterium
GCAAGGTTTTCATCGGACCGATAGTGGCGGCAAGCGGGTCAAAGCCGGACATGGAGCAGGCCGACGACCCGCTGCTGAAGCCCTGAAAGTCCATGGTGGGGATGTGATACCACCTCTCTGAATTAACGAGACAATAATAATTCAAAAGCAAGGGCAGGCATCGGAGTTCCAGCCCTACCAAATCAATGGTAGGGACGGCACTCCGCCGCCGTCCGTCGAGTCTGATTAATTGCGATATTTGGTATGAGTTCCGCCGCACCCTCGAACTCTGCCAACAGAGCTATCTCCCGACCATTGAGCCTCCCCAATTCCATCGATCTGGAGGAATTCCTGAAATACGCAGGTTTTGACAGCGAATGGAACCACCGGCTGCGCGGCCTGCTGCACCAGCTTCATTATTGCTCCGGCGATTGGACGGAGTGGCAGGCGGAAGTGGGCGGTATTTTGGAGAGAAAGCAAAGCGGAGTATGCCCATCGCGAGGGCTGGATTGGCAGGTTTTAGCTCTCGCCCAAAGGATGCAGGAACTCGTTGTTCGTCACCGGAAGGTGGGGATTGAACCTGCCATCACGGCAGCGACAGTGGGGGATCTGTCCCGATGGGCTGGAGCCATTGAAAAGAATTCCGTGCCGGGGCGCATTCTGCCGATCCATTGGTTCCAAAATCACCTCGCCCTCAATTTGTTGGAGGTCGGTTGTCTCCAATTTGTGCCGGGACCGGCTGCGGCACCGGCACGCATTTTCCGCCGCCCGGACGACCCAGGGGAGATTGAGGCATTGGCATGCGGCGGGATTCCCTGCGACGCGTTCGGCTGGCCAACCGGGGATACGCCGGCATTTGTCACCGCGCTCGAGGAGGATGCTTCGGGTTTTGTGGGCCATCCGATTCTTGCGGAGACCGGCAGCATCTCTGCGGCAAAAACCGTCCTTGAGCGCGGCATCTGGGCCAGGGTCTTTTCGCCGGGAGACAACGTTATGCATGTGCATATCCCGGAAGGGGCCGTTCTCTCGACGGCGGCCTGCCGCGAGTCATTCCACAGCGCGAAGCGGGTTTTTGGCAGGTTGTTTCCGGATTTGGACTGGCGCGTTTTCTATTGCACAACGTGGATGCTCGACCCCGCGCTGGATGGGTTGCTTGAGGCCTCCTCCCGGATTCGCCAATTTGCCGCGGAGTTCCGGCGGGTGACGATGCGCCACCCCAATGGATTGCAAATCGTTGAGCGCGTTCTGGGGAACAGTACAGACTGGCACGCCTTTACTCCAAAGACTTCACTACAGCGGAAAGTATGCGATTTCCTCCGGGAGGGAGGCATCTTTCGAACCACCTCGGGTTATCGCCTGCGTAAACTTCACGATAAACTCCATGAGCAAGAACCCGGTTAAAACCCACCGCATCGCAGTCATCGGCCCCCACCGTCGCGGTGCTATCTCCCGCATGGCGCATCAACCAGAGCGCGGCTTCGTGATCACGGATCTCTGCGGTCATTCCGGCGGGGGGTTGGAACGTTACGCGGAGCGTTGCGGAGGGCCACCGCACTTCACCAGGGACTATCGCGAGATCACCGAAAATCCCGAAATCGAAGTCGTCTTCGTGTGCTCGCCCGACTACCTGCACCGCGAGCACGCGTGTGCCGCGCTCGAAGCCGGGAAAACGGTCTTTCTGGAGAAGCCGATGGCCATCCGCATTGAGGATTGTGATCGCATCCTCGAAGCCGCAGATACTCCGGGGGCCCGTCTTTACGTCGGGCACAATATGCGCTTTTTCCCGGTGATGCGAAAAATGCGCGAACTCATCGAGGAGGGTGCCGTCGGTGAAGTCGAGGCCGTGTGGTGCCGCCACTTCGTCGGGC
>JBGSSC010000764.1:0-6355 GCA_041737265.1 Terrimicrobiaceae bacterium
TAACTTTTTTCTTGCATGACTACATGCCCGTTATTCGTGGTTCAATGTTCAGCGACTTCCGAGTGGACGGGCTCCTTCGCTTTCCCAGCGGATCAGGATTTCTGAGACTCGGCTGTCGTTTCCCATAAGTCACGGCTCCGACGAAGCCCCCCTGCCAGCTCGGGACCTTGAGATTGTCGAAACGGCGGGACCCCTCACCGCTCATCATGCTTCTGCCTCCTCGATTGCCCGCGCGAGCTGAAAATTGTGCTTCGCGAGGAGCTCGCGTGCGGCCGCCTCGGAGAGGCCAAAAAGCTCACTAAGTATCCGCGTTGCCCTGTCAACAAGCTTCCCGTTGAGGCATGCCATGTCGACCATATAAGGACCCCGGACTTTGCCAGTACGCGCCATCACGGTGGTCGTGAGAAAATTAATTAGTTTTTTCGTGGCTGTGCCGGCCTTCATCCGGGTGGAGCCTGCGACCACCTCCGCTCCGCTGGCGAGTGGGATTGTCCAATCCCAGGGTTCGTTGTCGAAGGGGCCCGAAGCCTTGAGAAGGGCGGTTTTGGCTCCCCGCCCGCGGGCATAGTGGAGCGCTGAGCGGACGAATTCCGCCGAGCCGCTTGCGGAGATACCGATAACTGTGTCGAGGGGCCCGGGTTGGAGCAGGATCATGTCCGCACCGGAATGAAAATCCTCCTCCCCTTCGGACTCGATGCGGAGGCCGGCATCAATCAAACCGCCTGCCACCACTGCAACAACCCTGTCGGGCGGGCAGCCGAAGGTACAGGGAATCTCGACGGCATCCAATGCGGCCAGGCGCCCGCTCGTGCCTGCCCCCACATAGATGATGCGACCACCCGCTTCCCACCGGGCAATGACATGGGACGCCATGGCCGCGAGGGTATCCAACGAGCCCTCCAAGGCTGCCGCGGCTGCGGTCTCCGATTGCCAGAGCATTTCAATAATTTCGCGCGGGGATCTGCGGTGCAGGTCCTTTGCGGAGGGATCAACCTGCTCGGTGGTGAGAGTGTCGAAGGCAGGAGGAGGGGTGGTTGGCGTCTCAATGGCCATCGCAAGGGCTCCTGCACCGATCATTGATAGGACATTGCCCTCCCCCGCAATTTGCAGATCCGGCCAAAATCCCAGTTCGGGAGGCGGTTGATGCCAATGGCGCATGATCGCCTCGCGCAGATCAAATCCTGCTTCCCTTGCAGCATCCGCCAAGCCCCCGCCGAGCAGGAGATGCCCGGCTTGGTGGAGAATCGAGGCTGAGAGGAGGATGTCGGAAAGCCCGGCGAAATAGGCATCCCGTGCCGCCGCGTGTTCCGGATCTCTCAGAACATTTATCAGGCTCCCGCCAGGGTCTTGCTTCGCGAGCCGCGAAGCACTCGCCAGCGAGTCATAGCTGCCGTGGACACCGCAGCGGATGCTGCCCAGCAGCGAGGGCCGTCCCTCGGGTCGCCAATGGCGTGCGTCCTTGCTCACCGCACAGCCCAAGCCCGTGCCAACAACCAGACAGCATAATGTGCCAACCCGTGGAACCCGCCCGGTTTCGGCCGCACCAAGCAGAAAAGCCTCGGCATCATTCACAAGGCGGACCGGGCACCCCAAGCACTTCTCCAAATCCTCCGTCCACCCCGGCGTTCGCAAAAAGGCCAGATGGTCGGCGCACGCGATCAAGCGCATCCCCGAGGGATGCAGAATGCCAGCCGTCGATACCACCGCGGATGCCACACGCTGGCCACCAGCCGCTTCCCGGGCCAGCCCGAGGACCACCTCGCGGAATTTCTCCGGATCCCCGACCGACCGCATCCGACATACCCTCGCGCCCAAGGAAGCGGGTTGGGTCAAAAACTCAGGGAATTCCTCCGCTGCAAACGCAGCGCATTTAATCCACGTGCCTCCGATGTCAAAAATCAAATGGAGCATCCCATGAAGCTACGGGTCATGCAGGCCAGTAATCAAGTGCGGTAAATGATGGTGTGGCCGTGAACGAGGAGCGCCCCCCGTGGAGGGCGACGCTTCGTCGTCGCCCATTTATCCAATATTGGTTTGCCCTGTATGAGGGGGCCGGGATAGCAGGGTGGAGAATAGGAGTCGTGCGGTCAAGTGAGTCAATGGAGACATTCACCCGGATTTCGTGACGCATTATTGCATCTTCACTGCGGTTGTTTATCAGAGAGGTGTGAGAATAACGGTCAATTGCTGTAATTTCCTCGCATGAAAGTTCTGGTCGTCGGTGCGACAGGATCGATTGGCGCGAACCTTGTAAAACGCCTTGTGGAGGAGGGCCATGAGGTGCGCTCTCAGGTGCGGCCGCAAAGCCGCAACCTTTTCAAGATTGAAGCATTCGGCACCGAAATTTTTCCCTTCGATTTATCGGACTGCGGAGACCTTGAGGGCCTTGTGAAAAATGTGGATGCAATTTTTCACATGGCGATGGGCGAATCGCTGCAAGAGTGCCTTGATGTGAATATTTCCTTCACGGCTCTTCTGCTGGAGGCTGTACGAAAATTTAATCCGGATCTCCGCAGGTTCGTTTATGGGAGCTCCGTTGTGCTCTATCCGCAAATGGAGTATACGTCCCGGGTTTTTCGGGAATCCGATAAGTCAACAAAGCCGGTCGGAAACTATGCCGTGAGCAAACTCTCAGGTGAGCTATTCGTGAATTCCTATCACCACGAGCATCAAATTCCAACGGTGACACTGATGATTCCAGAAACGTATTGCGGCCGGGAAATCATCGGAGAGCGTGCCTGCTATGTTTCTCCGTTTATCGAGGATCACCTGGAAATTCTTCAAAGCGGCTGGTGGGGTACCTCCAGGGAACTCGAAAATTGTATTCGTGCATTACAAAAGCACCTCAAGGATGGGAAACAGTTTTTGCTCCCCTTGCTTCCCGAAGGCCGTCCATGGCGAAGGCATTTGGGAGATGTCCGGGATGTGGTCTCAGCGTGTATGCTCGCCATTGTGGAGCTGCGGGCTGTGGGCGAAACCTTTGTCGTCATGTCCGATGCATTGGACTATGGGGAAGGGATACCCCATCTTTCCGAATTTACCGGACTCGGGTATGCGGAAGAAATAATGCCCTATGGTTTCTCCTTCTGGTACGATGTGAAGGCCACGCAGAATATCCTGGGCTATCGTCCCGAAATTGATTCCCGCCGCATCATGGAGGACGCTTGGCGTCATCTCCACGGCGAGGACATCGGTATTGTGGAGGGGACAAAATTCGTTAAGCGGCGGTCCCGCCCCCTGTCCCTCCGGGCATGAAGGTGCCGGAGTTCCGGCTTTGAACAGATCAATCGCTTAGGGGCAATTTCGAAACAACCTGTTGTCGCAAACCGGATTCCATTACGACTGCGCGAAGCGCCTTTTTAATCCGGCGGCCCCTGCCGGATTAGGAGACTGCGGACAGGACTTTCCGCATGGAGTCCACGCAGGATTTCAGTGCCGCATCCGGCTGTTCGACATCGGCCTCATATTCTATGACTCCCATTCCATCGAACCCAACATTCAGGAGGGCTTTGGAAAATGCGGGCAGGTCCAGGGTACCTGTGCCGACGATAACGTCCTTCCACTGGGCATTCGGCTCGAAGACAAAATCTTTGAAGTGGACTCCGGTGATCTGTTTGTCGAATTTTGAGACCCATTCGACCGGATTTCCGGCAAGCGGTCCGGTCTGCATGGCCCATGCGGTGTCGATGCACACTCCGATTTCGGGTCCGCCGAGGCCGGCCAGATGCTGGAGCACATCCTGCGAACCTCCGAACATGTAACCCCCGTGACAGTGGATGCCCACCCGGATGCCGAATTCGCGGGACCATGCCCGGACTTTGGGAATCGCGTGGAGGTAGGTTCCGACCTTGAAATGTGCGGAGATGTGTCTGGTGCCTGCCAGCGCGGCGCATTCGAACCAGCATTTCTCATTGTCGGCTCCCTCAAATGTTTGAACGCCGATGGACACGATCTGCACACCTGCATCGGAATAGATTTTTACGACATCACCGAATTGACCGGGTTCGTTGAAGTCGGCGTGGATCGCACAGAGTTCAATCTTGTCGAGTCCGATGCCGCGGACTTTCGTTGCAACGGTGGAATTGTCGGTGAAATGGCGGAAGCAATAGCTCTGGACGCCGAGGTTTTTTTCGATGGAGTTCATGTTGGTGTGTGGGATTAAAAATTCACCGAGGCACCGGTCCGGTTGGATTCCGCCAGAGCGTCTAGGATGCGCTGGACAACGAGGGCCTGCTCCACAGTGACGCAGAGTTTCTCCGTGCCGTGGAGATGGTTGATGAAATTGTGGAAACGGTCTTTGTGAGGGAAGGGGATGTTCACCCGGGATTTATCGACCGTATAATGAGCCCCGAGGATATTGTCTTTTCGGAAGACCTTGTTGGCGTAGACATTCCCGCCGGCTTCCGTTCCGAAAAGTTCGACCTCGACGCGGTCGTTGATCTCCGCATGGCGGGCCCATGTGACATCGAGGGAGACGGTGGCCCCGTTTGCAAAGCGGATCATGCCGCTTGCAAAATCCTCAACTTCGAACGGCACGCCCGAATTTTCCGACCGTCCCCAGCTTCCTTCGCCGAGGCCGCGGTTTCCGAATTTCGTATAGGTCGCCCCATACGCGCTCACGGGCTGAAAGTTGTCCATGATATACAGGCACAGGTCGAGCACATGAACCCCGATGTCATAGAGGCATCCGCCCCCCGCCAGATCCCTGCTCCCGAACCATGTTCCCATTCTGGGGATTCCCGAGCGCCTCAGCCAACAGGCCTTGGCATGGTAGATCTCCCCGAATGCTCCACTCTCGGCAAGTTTCCGGAAGGTCTGGCTGTTTTCTTCAAACCGCTGGTTCATTCCGATGGTCAGAACCCGTCCCGTCTTCTGTGCGGTCTGGATCGCGCATTCCGCTTCCGCGGCATTCAAGGCAAAGGGTTTTTCCAGAATCACATGCTTTCCGGCTTCCATGGCCTGGATCGCGAGCGGCACGTGGAATTTGTTTGGAACCGCGATGTAAACTGCATCCACCTCCGGCATTGCGAGCAAGTCCTCTGCCGTTGCGCAGGCGTTGGGAATGGCGAAGTCGGAACAGAGTTCGGCAAGGCGGCCGGCATGAGGGTCTTGAGCGGCGACAACCCGTCCAAGCTTGTGCGATTGAACCGATTTGGCGGCCCAGTGGGAGATTGCGCCGGCTCCAATAAATCCGAAACAGATGGGTTTCATTGCAAAAAAGTATGAGTTGGAACTTAATTACTCCCTCTACATAAATGAGCAATCAGCGATAGTTGTAAAAAACTATGATTCTCTGTGGAAAAAGAATGTCGAAACCAGCCGGCTGGCAAAGGAGGTTTCTTTCGCGTTCGGACGACCGGCAGATGGAGGCCGGTCCGGAACGATGAGCCCCGCTCCCGATGAAGGGTCCCCGAAGCATGATCCGCCGCGGCCTCTCCCCTTGCCTTTGGAGATCATGAATGTTTCCCACTACCGCCAGCCGCCGGGCTCGCAACCAGTACCGAGAAGGATTCTTTCCCGGTTGGAGTGCGTTGAACTCCTCACCCAGGGACGCGGTTGGGTTAGGGACGGGGAGGACTGGAGGGAAGTGCTTCCCGGAGATCTTGTTTGGAACAGCCCGGGCGATGAGACAATCGGCCGGAGTGATCCCATGCGTCCGTATGGATGTCTGGCGGTTGTGTTCCGGGTGGGCCAGCCGAAAGGGCGCGGGATCCGGCGTTTCTCCATCTGGCCGGATCAGGCGGAGGTCCGGCAACTGACCGAGCAGACAGTGCGTGCCTTTCTTGATCCCGCCTTTGACCGCAGCACACTGATGAACTATCTCCACTCCACGTTGCTGTTCAGAGTCCGTTGCTACGAAGCTCTGAGCAAACTGGAACGGTATCCCGAGGGGGTGCGCATCGTTCTGGACCGGATTGAGCGTGAATATGGAGAGCCCCTGCCGGTTCAGGAGCTGGCGAGAGCCGCCGGGTGGTCCACTCCCCATCTGCATGCAGTCTTCCGGGAGCATGTCGGAACGACTCCGCACCAGTCCCTGATGGAACGGAGGCTACGGGCGGCAAAGGAAAAGCTGGTCGCCACGACGGATTCCGTGAAGGAAATCGCTGGCACCTGCGGGTTCTCCGACGCCCCGGCCTTCGTCCATGCCTTCAGGAAAAAAACGGGCATGACTCCGGTTGTTTTCCGCTCCCATTACCTGCAGGGTCCGGCACTTGGAAAATAGGCCAGTGATTGTCCCCTTGGAGTCCAAGCAGAAGGTAGAGCCTTTACCCGGTGATCAGGACCGCGATGTCACCAGCCATCGGCCCTGGTCAGGATCCTCAGGTTTCTGAACATCATGTCAGAACCCCACATG
>JBGSSC010000464.1:0-11743 GCA_041737265.1 Terrimicrobiaceae bacterium
TACAAAACGGTCCAAAAATCAGTTGCGCCTCACCTCTGATCACGCTGACAGCATGGATCCAAAGCTGAAATATCCGGAGACTCTGCGTCAGCTTGTTACAGAAGGCTATTTTCAGGCTGGAGACTTTGCAGGAATGACACAAACCCTCGATGTATTATACTTTCCACCGGAAAATATTTCTCCCTCGCCGAATCATCTACTGATCGTTGCTCACATACCGAAATGCATGATTTATGCAACAGCTTCTGGAAAAGTTGAACTCAAACAAACGCCGTAAAAAAATCAGCGCCATCGGATATAAAATGAGTCGCCAGCTTCTGTGCCTAGGATTGTTGATGATGCCAAGTTTAATACTGACTGATCCGCTGCGCTTCCCTGATTTAAGCGCATCGACCCCTATATTTTTCCGGATCGATGTTCCCGAAGGGAATTCGGCGGTGTTTAATAATAAAGATTATGTTGATGTTGTGTCTCACCCTCCACGCCCTCACGGGCGCGGCTACAGTTCTTATTAAAGCGCTCTAGCGCTTAATTGGATGCCTCTTTCAGGGGCTTCAGCGCCTTCAATCCCTCGACGGTAAAGTCCCCGGCTTCGTAATTCACGCTGGTGTTGAGGCGGGAGCCTTCCAGCGTGGTCACGGAATTTTTGCGTGGACCCTGTACGCTGAGACCGGCGGGGATATGGCGGCCATCGTCCTCCCTGGAAACGCGCGTGGTTTCGATGCGACGGGCCGGCTCGGCGGATGAGAAGAACTTTTCCACACGAAGCGGGACGAGGCGCTCGGGATCGACCCAGCTCCGGACCCTGGTGTAGATCGATTGGCCGCCGCCCGGCTTGGATTCCAGAATCTGGCAGTTCACGCGTCCGATCTTTTCCTCACCGACAATCGTTTGGGAGTCCCACGCGAAAAAGTTTTCGATGATATCGGCGTAGCAGAGGTCGCTGTCAAAAAGCGGGTCCTTCATTTGGGATGAGCCGAGTGCGGTTGTTTTTTCCGGCGGCACAAAGAGCGTGCCCTTCGGGGATTGGTTTTTGGCAGAAGTCAGCAAAACCGCCTCTCCCTTCCGCTCTTTCGGCCACAGGATTTGATAGATCACGTTGGTGGATTCCCTGGTCCGGAGTTGGCGGATCTGGATTTGAAGGGCCGTCGTCCCGGCCGGCTGTTTCACCTCAAGCCGGAGCCGGATATAAGACGAGCCGTCCTGCTGCAGGGTGCTGAGGCGGGCGGCCAGCTCCTTCGCGTTGAGGGCGGTTGCCGGCCCGGCGGCGAAAGCGGGCAGCGCGCCTAGTGCGGTGGCTGCAAGGAGAGTCCTGAACACCCGGGTTTGGAAAAAAAGTTTCATGATTTGGTGGCGGATTCCGTGGCAGGCCCGGTGGCGTCAGCCTCCCCGAGCAATTGTTCAATTTCGTCGTCGGAAAAGGCCTCAAGATCAACCTTCTCGGGGGGAGGGGGTTCAATCGGCGAACTATCCTTTGCCGCATTTTCCGTTGAGCCTGCGAGATGATCGCAGATCAACACCGCAATCTGGTTGATCGTGCGGGCACGCATGAGGCTCGCCGGAGGCAGTGCGACCCCGATGGTGGCCTCCAGTGAGGTCTCGATTTCAACAGCCATGAGGGAGTCGAGTCCCAGGTCGGTGAGCGGTTGGTCGGCACGCAAGGTCTCGGGTTTGACCCTCAGGACACCTCCAACCACATCCAACAACGCCAGCATGATGAGATCCGCCCGCTTCTCGGGTGCGGCCGCTTCAATTTTGAGCCGCCAGTCGCCCTTCGCGCTGACCGTTTCCGGACCTTCGGCGCTGTCCGATAAAATGCGTTCCATGAGCGGATTCTCCGGGTTCCCGCGAACCGAAGTGCGCCATTTTGCCCAGTCTGCACGCAAGGCGAGGGCCTGGGTCGTACCGTTTGCAAGGAATGACTCCATGAGCATCGTGACCTCGCGCGGAGAAAGCGGAATCGTGCCCTGGCGGGCGAGGTATTCTGCCACCCGCTCGTTGCGTGCCACGTAGCCCTCGCCACCGAGGGCTCCCCAGTTGATGACAAGCGCGGGAAGGCCGATGGCGTGGCGGTGTTGTGCGAGAGCATCCAGGAAGGCATTGGCCGCGGCGTAGTTGGCTTGGGCCGGGTTTCCGAACGTGCTCGAAATCGAGGAAAACATCACAAAGGCATCCAGCCCGAGACTGAGTGTCTTCTCGTGCAGGAGCCACGCACCCATCGCTTTGGGCTCCAGGACGGATCGCATGCGCTCGGTGGTGATCGCCGCAAGCGGCGCGTCGTCGATGACCAGCGCCAAATGGAAGATTCCCTTGAGGGGGTGACCCGTATCCGAAATTTGGCCGAGGATTTTATCCACATCGGTTGCCGATCCGGCGTCGGCCTTGATCACGCTGGCAGTCACTCCGCGTTCTTTCAGGACCGTGAGAAATGCTTTGGCTTCGGGAGTCGAGGGTCCGCTGCGGCTGGAAAGCACCAGGTGTTTCGCACCGCAATCGACGAGCCAATTCGCGACCACCTTGCCGAAGCCACCGAAGGCTCCCGTGATGAGGTAACACGCATCAGGGTCCACTTTGAAGCCGGATGCCGCAGGTTCGCCCCGTTGGGGAAGGAAGGGTTTAGCAAACGAGACGATCACCTTCCCTGTGTGCTTGCCCTGGGCCATAAGGCGGAACGCCGCATCGATGCGGCAGGCCGGGAAGGCACGGAACGGGAGAGGGTGGAGTGCCTTGGCCTCGACCATCCCGGCAATAGCTCCCAGGAGTCTGGCCGTGAGTTTCTCGTCGCCCCCGAAAATCGCGTCCATTGCAACAACATGGAACGAGGCATTTCGACGCAGGGGCCAAAGGGGAATGCGGGAATTTTGGTAAATGTCCCGTTTGCCGATTTCGATGAAGCGACCGAATTCCGCAAGGCAGGAGAGGCCCATCGGGATCGCCTCGGCAGCCAGGGAATTCAGCACAACGTCAACTCCCTTGCCTCCGGTGGCTTCCATCACCGCATCCGCAAAATCGGCACGCCGCGAATCAATCACGTGGCCAACCCCCAGTGTTTTGAGAAGCGCCCTCTTGGTTGGATTGCCGGCTGTCGCGATGACTTCGGCGCCGAGGTGGTGGGCAATCTGAATGGCTGCCATGCCCACTCCTCCGGCCCCGGCATGAATGAGAACCTTCTCCCCGGCCGTGAGGTTGGCGACGGTCTTCAGCGCATGCCATGAGGTCATAAAGACCACCGGCAACGTGGCGGCTTCCTCGAAGGAGAGCCCTTCCGGCATGGCGTGCACATCGCCGCCCCTGGCGAGCGAATGCGTCGCAAGGCCATACACCGCCAGTCCGAAAACCCGGTCTCCCGGTGCCACGTGGGTGATCCGGCTGCCGACGGATTTCACCACTCCGGCAACTTCATCCCCGAAGATCCGCGCATCGGCGGTCTCGGCGGGGTAGAGAGCCAACGCTTTCAGCACGTCGCGGAAATTCATTCCTGCGGCAAACACTTCGATTTCGACCTCATCGGGACCGCAGGGTTGCGGAGTAAAAGGCACCAGCTTCAGCGCATCGAGCAAGCCCCGGTCGCGGGATTCGAGCCGCAGGGGCACAGAGGCATCCAGTACCCGGTCCGCCGATGCAAGTCCGCGGGCAATGCGGCGGACGCTGCGCGCTTCACCGCGAAACGCGACTTCGCGCTCGGAGTGGGAAAGCAATAATTCGTCATGCAGCAAACCCATATCCGCCGCGGACGGAACCGGGGGAAGGTCGATGCTGCGACAGGAGAAGTTCGGATATTCGTTGGCGACCACCCGCAGAAAACCGAGAGCGGGAGCCTGCGCCACGGAAACCCCGTGGAGACGCCCTACCGCCTGGGCGCCACGTGTTACCAAAGCCAACTGGAGTTTCCTGCCGGCTCCCATGAAATCCAATGCATGCACCAGATGGAGCAGGCTGTCGGTGATAGCCCACGGCGCAGCAGAGTCCGGTGTGACCGTATCCAGTGCCCACAAGAAAACGAAGCGCCCGGGAGGTTTCTCATTGCAGGCCTCGAGGACCCGGGTCCAGTCCTCCGCCACATCGGATCTCAACGTGAAATGATCTTTCCCGGTGGAGGTGAATTGGGTCCCCCGGTGCGCAATGCGGCAACGAACACCTGTGGCCCGCAGTGACTCTGCCAACTGTTCCCCAAGGCCTCCGGAATCGGCAAAGATGAGGCAGGAAGATTCCGCAGGCTGCGATTCCGCAGGGAGAGGTATTTCTTCGGTGTGTCTCCATTCCTTCCTGGCCAGCAAGCCGATCAGGCTTTCATCACCATTGGCACGGAGGAGGCCGGGCAGGGAACAGGCTTCCTGGAACCCGGAGTCGAGCAGCGCCTTTTCCCATTGGTCACGGGTGAGCAATGGGTGATCGGGCCGCAGATCCCGGTCGGAGAATTTCCACCAACCACTCGTAAGACCGAAGACGGCATCGAGCAAAAGGTGCGGGGAACCCACATCCACAAAAAGCAAGCTGCCGCCGGGGGTAAGAAGATCATTCAGATTCCTCAGCGCCTTCCGGATATCGCTCACCGCGTGAATGACATTGGTTCCGAGAATAATGTCGAACGAGCCCGGCTCCAGATTCTGACCGGTGCCCGGTTTTTCGAGGTCGTAAATTTGAAAATCGACCTCCGGGAATGCGGCGAGCTTCTGGCGTGCGGCAGGGAAGAACGAGGCCGAGACGTCGCTGAAAACGTACGAATGGAGCCCGCGTTCGAGCAGGGGCAGGATTTGGGATGCGAGGCCACCCGTGCCGGCTCCGATCTCGAGAATGCGCAAGCCACGGCCTTCGGGCAATTGGGCTGCCAACTCAACGACCGCGGCGCCGAGAGCTGCAAGCCAGGGACTGGTTGCAGGGGAATCTCCGTAAAATTGATCAAGGACATCGCTCGTCGCGCTCGAAAAAAGCACCTGCACGGAGTCCAGTTCCCCGCGAAGGATGGGACCCAGCCCGGCGGTCGTCGCCTCACAAAGCAGCGCTTCGGGAAGGTGGCCGGGATGGCCCGTAATGAAATTGCGAAACAGCTCCGACATGGAATCCGCTGCGGTTTGCAGGGCCGGGGTTGTTCGGTATCCCCCCTTGCCTGAAGTCATCAACCCCTTTTCGATCAGGCTCCGGACCAACTGCCCGAATGCAGGGAGCATCGGCTGCGCCACTCCAAGCGAATCCGCGGTGAACGGCTCCGCGTGTCCGGCAAACATCGTGAGGAATCCGTGGGCCACCTGTGCCAGTGCCAGCTCGTCGCCGGCCGTATTGGCAGCCTCCAAGTGATCCCTGTCGCGCATCGCGAAGACTTCGTCGAGAGCGTTGCCCACCACTCCCTGTAAACGGCGCAAAGGCACAGCCTCCGGGGATTCCCGCCGGGGCTGCGTTGCCTGGTGTTCCCAGGCGACATGATAGGTCAGATCGCGGCCTTTGCCGGAACGGCTGGAGCGGCGGCCTCCCTCGACACTGATTGCCCGGAAGCCCTGAATCGAAACGCACGGCTTTCCGGACTCGTCGTAAATTTCGATGCCCCCCTCGACGAGTTCATCGTTTGCATGATTCACCCTCGCGCTCACAAGGCCGGCAACCCCGGGCGACTGCAGGAAGTGGATCCTGGCGAAACGGACCGGAAGTCTGAGTCCGGCAGCACGCCCTTCGACGGTTGCTTTTCCCGCGGAGAAAATTTGCAGAGCCCCGTCGAACAAAACCGGATGGAGTTGATACTCCCCGGCCCGTCGGGCGGCATCTTCCGAGAGCGATACCCGGCCGGATGATTTGCCTCCGCCTGCCGCAAGCTCGCGGATCGGACGGAATTCCTCCCCATAGCGCAGTCCCATGTCGCCCACATGCTCGTAGAAAGAAGCTATCGAGACGGTCTCCAAGCCCATGGGCCGGGCCTGCTCCCATTCGGCATGGGCAAAGAAAGACTCCGTGCGCTCTCCACGCATGGAACCGACAACATGCACCGACCACGATGCGCTGTTCTCGAACCGGCTTTGAATCGAAAAGGTCTGCTGGCCGGGATCCCAGCTCAGTTCGAGCAGCAGTCCCGTTACCGGATCCGGCAAAATGAGCGGCTTGCGAATCTCAAAATCCTCAATAACAAAAGCCGCCCCCTCGAAAAGCTGGGAACCCGCTTCGAGGGCCATTTCGACGAAGCCGGCAGCCGGAAAGATGGTGAGGTTCTCGACACAGTGATCCTTGAGGAAGGCCATATGGCGGCCATCCAGACGGGCAATCCATGTGGGGGTCGCGCGGGGCAGACGGACATCCAGTATGCCACGGCCTCCCGCGGCCAACCTGCCATCCCGGGTTTCGGGACACTCGCTCCACCAACGGTTTTTATCCCAGGCGTAGGAAGGCAGAGTGAGAAATCTCCGCGACGGGGAGATTGCTTTGAAATCTAGCACCACACCGGCGAGATGAAGATCCATCGCGGTTTCAACGAGCGACTCCTGCTCACGGTCCCGGCGCATGGAAGCGAGAATTGTCGGCTTGGCCGTCTGCCCGGCGAGGCATTCCTGCAAAGAACGAACAAGAGCCGGATGGGCACCGACTTCAAGCCAGACATCAACACCACTGTCGGCAACACTGCCAACCGCCGCTGCAAACTGCACCGGAAGGCGCACTCCGCGGGCCCAATGTCCTGCGTCACAAGCCTCCCCTGCAAGGAGGCCTCCCGTGACGGTGCTGAAAAACGGGAGGGACCCGGGGCTTGGGGAAAGTCCGTCCAATGCCTCCCCGAGCGCGTCGGCGGATGGTTGCATCATCGCGTGGTGAAACGGATGGCTGACTTTCAGAAACCGGGCGAAAATTTCTTCGGCTTCCAACTCCGCTGCGATGGCCTCGAGCGAGGCCTTCCTGCCCGCGAGGGTGAGGGATTGGGGGCCGTTGAAGGCAGCAATGCTTACGGTGCGGTCATGACGTGCGATCACGGCCGCCGCAGCCTCAGGGCTCATCCCGACGGCCAGCATCCCGCCGTCCTCGGGTGTGTGATCGTCCATGCAGCGGCCGCGCAGCACGATAATGCGCGCCGCCTGCTCAAGGGTGAGAATCCCTGCAGTACATGCCGCGGCCACTTCGCCGACACTGTGCCCCATGATTGCCGAAGGTTCGACACCCCAGGATTTCCAAAGAGCAACCAACCCCATCTGAATGGCAAAGATGGCGGGCTGTGAGATTTCGGTTCGCTGCATCCTCGAGTCGGCTTCCGCCCGCCCGATTTCCTCGAGCAGGGAGAACCTTGCCCAGGGCTTCATGGCCTCTTCGCAGGCCTCGACCATTATCCGGAAAACCGGTTCGTGAAGCATGAGGTCCGCCCCCATGCCGGGTGCCTGCGTTCCTTGCCCGCTCAAGACGAAGCCAATGCGCGCGGGGTGTTCTCGCCGCGGCGTGAAGGCGATGCGGGCCTTGGTCGTGGCCTCTCCGTTTGCAAATGCGGTGAGTTCTCCGACGACCTCCTCCATGGACCCTGATGTGATCGTGAACCGGTGGGAGTGGTGATTGCGCCGGGCCCCGAGCATGTAGGTGAGATCGGGCAGGAGGGGCGTGCTTCCATTCCGGTTGGAGTGATGCTCGATCCAGTTGACAAGCTGCCCTGCCGAAACCTTGAGAGCCGCCTCGGAGCGTGCCGAAATCATAACCGGCCATGCGCGGTCGCGCTCCGTCTGGACATCCGCCCGGGAATTCGAAGGGAGCGGAGGCTCC
This sequence comes from Terrimicrobiaceae bacterium, assembly GCA_041737265.1. Taxonomy (GTDB): domain Bacteria; phylum Verrucomicrobiota; class Verrucomicrobiia; order Chthoniobacterales; family Terrimicrobiaceae; genus JBGSSC01. The sequence goes on from JBGSSC010000464.1 coordinate 7,717, forward strand.
CCGAGCACGACATGGGCGTTTGCTCCGCCAAAGCCGAAGGAATTCACTCCCGCAATCCGGCGTCCGCCGTTGACGGGAACCGGTTCGAGTGAAACGGGAATGCGCAGCTTGAGCGCTTCGAAATCGATGTTGGGGTTGGGGGTCTCGAAATGGAGGCTGGCAGGGATCTGCTTGTGTTTGAGAGCGAGGGCGGCTTTGACCAATCCTGCGATGCCCGAAGCGGTTTCCAGATGCCCGAGGTTGGTCTTCACCGACCCAATGAGAAGTGGCTCGCCGGCAGGCCGGTCGACACAAAGGGCCTCGGCGAGGGCATGGGCCTCGATCGGGTCTCCGACCGCCGTCCCCGTGCCGTGAGCCTCCACAAAGCCGATCTGTGACGGTGCGACCCCCGCGTCCACACAGGCATCCCGTACGAGCCTTGCCTGAGCCTCAGGGCTGGGAAGAGATATTCCGTTGGTGTGGCCATCCTGGTTAATGGCAGTGCCAAGAATCACCGCATGGATCGGGTCCCCATCCGCAAGCGCATCGGAGAGTCGTTTCATCAACACCATGCCGGCACCTTCCCCCCTCACAAAGCCATTTGCGGACGCATCGAAGGCCTTGCATTTGCCCTCGGGTGAAAGCATCCCGGCTTGTGAAAATCCGATAAACCCGTCGGGATTGATCATCACGGTCACACCGCCGGCCATTGCCGAACGACAGCGGCCGGCAAGAATGTGCTCGCAGGCAAGGTGGACTGCGGTGAGCGCGGAGGAACACGCCGTATCGACGGCAATGCTCGGTCCGCTCAAATTGAGGCAGTAGGAGATCCGGTTGGCGGCGATGCTGTGAGCGCTGCCTGTCGGTGTGTGGGCGCTGATGCCCGTACGGTCGGTAGGCGTGTGCTGGATTCCCTGATAGTCATTGTGGGAGATTCCGGCAAAGACACCGATGTCCGTGCCATTTTCGAAATCCAGCACCATGCCGGCATCCTCGATGGCCTCCCAGGCCGTTTCGAGCAGCAGGCGTTGTTGCGGGTCGATGTGTGCGGCCTCACGGGGTGAGATGCCGAAAAACCGGGGATCGAACCGGTCGATCCCGTCCACGAATCCGCCGCGCTTCGCAATCGACTTGCCATGCAGACCGGGTTCCGGATCGTAGAAACGCTCGACATTCCAGCGGTCGGCCGGCACGTCGCAGACTCCCTCCCTCCCCTCAACCAACAACTTCCAGAAAGATTCGCAATCATCGACCCCCCCGGGAAATCGGCAACCGATTCCAATGATGGCAATGCCCTCGCGTTTGTCTGGTGGTAGAGTGGAGTTCTGTGAATCGGACATGGAATAAAATAACGGCTTACGTTGTCCCTGTTAAACCGGAGCTTATCAAGTTAATCAAAGCCACGCTAACACACCCCGGTTCCGGTCGCGCATGGGGCAATCACCCCATACCCCAGAGGGAGCGAGGCGTCTGCGGGTCACGTGGCGTGGTTGCGAAACACTGGGGATTGGGGTTGAAACCAACGGAGCGCGGAAGTATTTAAACAGGCCTTGCCTGGTCTGAGGAAGTGCCTCGCTGGGATAAGCCGACTTTACCATTCGACCTCGCGTTTATGGAAGAACCACCACCGCCGCCGCCACAGGATGGCAAACGGCCGGATGCCGGGAGCCAGCGGCCTTTCCGGGTTTTTTCTTTCCCGGGGGCGGGCTTCGACACCGTTCTGCACATGGGCGTGGTACATGCGCTTCTCGTGACGCGCCGGCAGGCCCCCGACATGGTGGCGGGACTTTCGGTGGGGGCAATCACCGCCGCCGTCCTTGGCGACGTGCTCACCACGGGATCGGGTTCCGGAAAGTCCGACAAAGAGATCGAAGAGGCGCAGGTGGCACGATTCAACGAACTCTTGGAAGCATTCCGCAATGCGCCCACCACGGTGCTGAAGGGATTTTTCCCAGACCCTCTTGAGACCAACTCCTCCCACGCGTTGAAGCCGGTCGAACTGCCGCGTCATTTTCATGATGAGCGGGAAGGTCGTCGGGTGGCAGTGGCCAGCCGGACGGGATTGATCCGCCTTTTTGATCAGCTGCTGAGGGTGAAGGTCACGGTGAAGTTGATTGCACAACTCACGCGGGTTCGAATGGGATGGGTCGGCGCAGGTCAGATGGCTGCCCCCGCGCGTTGGTGCAAGCGAGGGGGTCTGTTGCTGACGTTTTGGCGGCTGGTCGCACGGAACATTTTTGCATTGGCCATGCCGGTGGGGTTGGTGGCTGGGGTCCAGTTGAAAGATCGCTTGGGAATCAAGGCAGGAAAAGCTGCCGCCGGCGTTGAAGCGGGCCATATTATTTTCAACCGGGGAGCATGGTTCCGGCTGGCCGGGGATTTCGTGATCTGGCTCTTGCTCGGCTTCGTGCCGCTGGCATTAGGCCTCGCCGTCATTCCGGGGCTGCTCCTTGGCGGACTGGCGGTTTGGCTGTGGCCGGGCTGGACAAACCTCCTCTGGATGGAAGCGGGACTGCTTCTCCTGGGGGGGGTGGGATTGTTTGCCTGGGGGGCACTTTTCCTCCGGAAAAATGCCTTCAGCAACTTGCTCAAACACTTTCAGATCTTCAGCGATCTCGGGGACTCACACGCACTCAAGGAAGCTTTGGTGCAGAGCTTTGATCCCGGGTATTATGGAGAATTCCAATTTGACCAAAGCGTGCGCCGCGCGTTGAAGAAAGAGAGCCCGGGCCGGGGGGAAACCCGGACGAGAAAATCCCTGGCCTCCTACAATGAGGGCAGGAACGGCAGCAGGAGGATCATCGTCGCACCCATTGCCGCCAACCTCGGAACAGGACAACTCGAATCCCTGCCAGCCACCACCCCGGTTGTAGACGCCCTGATGTGCGCGTGTGCGTGGGCTCCATTTTTCAAGGCCCAGAGCATCCCGACTCAGGGAGGACCTGAGACGTTCATCGACGGCAACAGCGTTTCCCGGGATCCCATCGTGCCGGTTTTTGAAGAAGCGTGCCGACAAATCGCCACTCACCCGGAGAAACGCTGGAATTCCCTCCGCATCATCTCGGCTCCCCTCCTGCCGGTCAGGAGGGACGAAAGCACGTTGACGTCCGAGCCCATCACCGGCCTCGTGGATGTCGCGCTCCGGGCCAGGGACCTTCAGTGTTATCAGGATATGCTCCTCGATAAGGGGCTCATCGATCGATTGAACCGGGCCCTGAATGGCAAGGCCGCCACGATAACCAATGAAACCACAGCGGGCGAAACCTTCTTTCCCGCCAAGATCCGTCTCGTTGCACCGGACCGTCCCCCCCGGCTGAGCCTGCGCTTGATGCAAGCGGGCTCCGCCGCGAAACAACGCGAACTGATTGGCATGACCGTGGCCGATGGGTGCCGCGCAATGATTGAACGGTTGGTCACGGATGCGTTGCCGGACACACGAACGCCGGAAGAGAGGCGTTTGCTCCTGGAGCCGGACGAAGAGATGCCCGACGAATGGCCCCACCGTGACGCGGCTTCCACAGCCTCTCTCCGGGAAGCGGTCGGGATTCTGCGCAAGTCCGGGCAAACCCTCACGCGTGCGGATGGGAGCGAGTTTGTTTCCTGTCGCAAGCTTGTCGCGGCATGGGGTGGATTGGATTCTTTGCCCGGCAGCGCCCCGGCGGACAAAAGTTATCCCATCCCCGGACCAGGGGTTTCCGAGGTATGCCGGTTCTGTGTGACCTGCCGGGCACCATCAACAAACGGCGGGGAAGAATTGCGGCAACACATTCGCCTTCCCCGCATCACCCCAAGTCCCTTTGTATCCAGCCCGGCACCCACCGATACTCAGAAGGATCCCGCGGTCGTTTTTCTCTTTAGCGGCGGAGTTTTTCGCGGTGTGTTCCAGGTCGGCTTTGCCAATGCGGCCAGCGAGCTAGGAATTCAGCCCGACGTGATTGCCGGGTCCTCGGTGGGCACAATAGTCGGCGCGCTCACCGGCAGGGTTTTTCAACGTCCCGCCGGGATGGAGTTGCCGGAACGTCAGCGCCAGATGCGCCGGCTGGCGGCA
>JBGSSC010000470.1:0-4883 GCA_041737265.1 Terrimicrobiaceae bacterium
TGAAGATATTGGCGGCCAGCAGTGCCTTTGACCCTGAAGAACATTGTGTCCCAGAGAGGGGACAACACGATACGCCTTCAACGCAATGCTAAATCAGCTTTACCTAGCATTTTGAGGCACTACATTTTCGACTTCACAACAGCCTCTACAGAGTAAAACTAGCTAAGTTTGATCCCAAACTGTAGAAGACGGGTTTGAGCTAAGCGGGCAGGACCAGGCAATTGTTAGCCGGGTGGTTGATGGTTTCGTGCCGGATAAAGTATTCGATTTTCACACACATCTCTTCCGGACGTCCGACTATCAGGGTGCGGCTCAGCGCCCTTTTATGGAAGAGGGTCTGATTCGTGACGCCGGTTCCCTGCGAAGGGGTCTGAACTGCTGGCTTCCCAACCGGAGCTTGCGGTGCTTGTGTTTTGGCATCGCGGCCCGGGGAATGGATTGCCACACTCTGAATGAATGGTTGGCTTCGGAGGTTCAGGCGCAGGAGGGATGGAAGCGGTTGGCGTTGGCGGGGCCGGGTGACGACCCTGCGCGGGTTGAGGATTATCTGTCGGGCGGAGGGTTTTCCGGGTTGAAAGTATCCCACCTGCTTTCGAGCCGCCGGGATTCATTCCATTGCGGTCTTGAAGAGTTTGCTCCGGAGTGGATGTGGGAGATCCTCCATGCCCACCGGGGAGTAATGATGGTGCATATTGTGAAGGATACAGCGATGGCGGATCCTGAAAATCAAGCAGCCGTGCGCCGCCTCTGCCGCCGTTATCCCGGTTGCCAACTGGTCATGGCCCATGTGGCGCGCAGTTTTTCCCACCGCCACGCAATGGAAGGCCTTCAGTACCTTCGGGACCTGGACAATGTCTGGTTGGACACTTCAGCGGTATGCGAGAGCCAGGCGTTCTCCGCGGCGTTGGAGACCCTCGGACCGGAACGGATGCTCTTTGGCTCGGACTTTCCGGTCAGCAATTTCCGCGGACGTGCCATAACGCTGGCGAACTCCTTTCATTGGATGTACGAGGATGAGGAGGATCCGGCCAGGGAGGCGGTCAACAAACAGCTGTCGTTGGTTGGACTGGAATCTCTCTCAGCATTGCGGGAGGCATCGGAAAACTGCGGACTGGATCAGACCGATCTCGAGGGAATATTTTATTCCAATGCACTCCGTGTTTTGGGTGAGGAGAGTGGGCGGGTGGCTCTCGCCTGGGAGGATGCGCGTGAGCATGTCGCATGCGGTACGGGGCTTATGTCGAAGCGGCAGGAGCAATACGATACGGAAAGCTGGCCGACGTTTTTTTCGCGCTGCCATGGATCGGAGGTCTGGGACCAGGATGGCCGGCGCTTCGTCGACTTCGCGGGCGGGGTCGGAGCGATTTTGCTGGGTTACTGCGATGGCGAAATCGAACGTGCTCTGAGGCGAAGGCTTTCTGCAGGGACCTATTGCACGCTTGTAAATCCCGGGGAGGACAAACTTGCCCGATTGCTTCTACGGCTTCATCCGTGGGCCGGTCGCATCCGTTTTGCGCGGGGAGGAGGTGAGGCGATGGCAATCGCAGTACGAATATCGCGCGCTGCGACAGGCAGGAGCGGAGTTGCATTTTGCGGCTACCACGGGTGGCATGATTGGTATCTCGCTGCGAATCTTGGCGACAACTCAGCCCTCGACGGACATCTCCTTCCGGGCCTGACCCCTCTCGGTGTCCCACGGGAGCTTAAGGGAACAGCGGCGGCATTTACTTATAACAATGTCGGCACGTTGCGAAAGGCGATCGCCGATCTCGGAGGTGCCCCAGCGGCCGTTGTTATGGAACCTATGCGATCCCACCTTCCACAAGAGGACTTTATCGCTCAGGTACAGGCGATTGCGGCGGAAAGCGGTGCGATTTTCATTCTGGACGAGGTGACCAGCGGATTGCGCTTCGGGTTTCCTGGTGCCCATAGCCGATTGGGATTTGAGCCGGACATGGCGGTTTATGCCAAGGCCATGAGCAACGGATTTCCTTGTGGCGCCATCGTGGGACGGAAGGAAATCATGGACGCTGCGAATCCGAGCTTTATCTCCAGCAGTTACTGGACGGACGCGATGGGGACTTCAGCGGCTTTGGCGTGTTTGCGGAAGATCGAAAGAGAGGAAGTTTCATCCCGCATTTGGGAGTCGGGGAGGGAGTTCTTCTCAGCGCTGGAAGAGGTGGCGTCCTTGCACAAGGAAACAAGAATGACTGTTGGGGGGATGCCTCCGAGTCCAAGTATCACCTTTGCCCTGGGTTCGGATTCGGCGGCGGCCAAAGTCCTTATGATTCGGGGACTTGTGCAGCGGGGATTTCTCGGCTCATCGCAGATTTACTTGATGCAAAGCCATACATCAGAACAAAAGCTGCGTTTTCTCGATGCTCTGGATTCGGTGGTCCGGGAGATTGGGAACGCAATCAGATTTGGGACCCTGGCCGAAACGGCAGGGAGCCTTCCCGTAAGCGGATCTTTCGCCCGATTGGTATAGGCAGGCACCACGGGTCCGCTCCAGCCGGTTTTCGGTCGTGAGATGAGCGACGGTCCCGGTTGTGAATTGGGGCATCCGGGATGCGAAGGCCGGGCAGGGTCAACGCCCGCGTCGCCGGAGCCGGGGCTCGACAAAATCCCAGCCGAGGAGTGCGAGGGGGTAGGCAACGATTGCAAATATGATGCCGGTAGCCAGTGCCCCAACCAGCAAAGGCAACGGCGCACTGGAGAGCAATTCCAGAAACCCCCCTTCGGGAGGCTCTTTTCCGAACTTGCCAAGAAGGAACGAACCGGTTTTGAACTGCAAATAGAGAAAGAGGGGAATGGTGAGCGGGTTGCTGACCCATGTGCAAACGACAGCCGCAGGCAAACTCACCCTGGTCAGCACGGCGATCAGGCCGGCAGCCAGCATCTGGAAGGGCAGCGGCATCATAGCGAAGAACATGCCAACAGAAGCCCCGGCCGCAAACCGTTCGCGCTGGGGCTGCCACATTTCCTTTCCGAACAGCCGCTCACCAAAGGTCCTGTGCAACCACGTTCCGTGCATGTGCTTGAGTCTGGGCAGCCGGCTCAGAAGAGGGCCGGCCCATCCCCTCCGCCAGTGAATGGGCCTCACTTTGCAGACTCCCAAATAATGGATCCAAGGGACCCCGAAGGCTCAGAATCGCCGGACTGTTGGGATTTCCCTGCTTGCATTGGTCCACCGTCGCACATAAACACTCACACGACATGAAGAAGATTGAGGCAATCATCAAGCCATTCAAGATGGAAGACGTGAAGGAAGCCCTCGCCGAAGTCGGCATCGAGGGAATGACGGTCACCGAGGTCAAGGGCTTCGGGCGACAGAAGGGACACACGGAAATCTATCGGGGCAGCGAATACACAGTCGATTTTCTTCCGAAAGTCAAATTTGAGGTCGTCGTTCCCGACTCCCTCGCCGACAAGGCCGTCGCGGCAATCACCGCCGCTGCAAAGACGGGCAAGATCGGTGACGGAAAAATTTTTGTGATTCCAATCGAAAATGCCGTGCGCATCCGCACGGAGGAAACCGGCGAAGCTGCCATCTGAGGTTTTCCGCGCCTGCGGAATCCCCAACTCCCGACGGCATGGAATGGTGGCAGTCGATTGTTCTCGGTCTGGTTGAGGGATTCACCGAGTACCTTCCCGTAAGTTCCACAGGCCACCTCCTGCTTGCTCAAAGGGCCATGGGCATCGCAAAATCCGATGCTGCGGACGCATTTGCGATTTGTATTCAGGCGGGGGCCATCGTTGCAGTCCTCGGCCTCTACTTCAAGCGGGTGAAACAGATGGGGTTCGGCCTGCTCGGCCGGGACCCCGAGGGGGCACGCATGGCAGGAGCCGTGATTGCGGCCTTCCTACCGGCGGCTGTGCTCGGTTTGTTGCTGGAAAAGCCGATCAAAAAATACCTGTTCGGCGGAGAGTTCGGGCTTTGGCCGGTCGTGCTCGCCTGGTTTTTCGGAGGGGTCGCCATCCTTTGGGTTTCGTGGGCCCGCAAAGGCTGCGGGCCGCGCTCCGGTTTGCCACTGACTGAGCTGACCTGGAAAATGGCGGCTGTGATTGGTGTCGCCCAGTGCCTTGCGATGTGGCCCGGAGTGAGCCGTAGCCTGGTCACGATTGTCGGGGGAGTGCTCGTCGGGCTCGGCCTTCCTGCTGCCGTGGAGTTCAGTTTTCTCCTCGGGGTTGTCACGCTCGGTGCTGCCACGGCCTACGACGCCCTGAAGCACGGGAAAGAGATGCTGGAAACCTATGGGGTCGGCACTCTGGCTCTTGGATTTCTGGCCGCCTGGATCTCGGCGGTGGTTGCAGTCCGGTGGATGGTTGCCTATTTAAACTCCCACGGAATGGGGATCTTCGGCTACTACCGTGTTGCCCTTGCCCTCGTTGTCGGTGGCCTCCTTCTTGCTGGATTCCTCTCCGCCTGAGCCAATGGCCGACGACTCCATCCCACCGGATCTTCAAGCAGCCATCCTCTGCGAAGATGTACGCCAGGAGGCCGGAGGAGGACATACTCTGGTCGGTGTGCTGAATGTTATTCCGGCACCCGTCGTGCCAATCGGCCTCTTCAAACTTTGCCTTTGGTCCCGCTGGTGCGGCGGCACCGGCGAGTTCATCCAGGAATCCCTCCTCATGGCCAGTGACGACGACAGGCCACTGGCCAGCGCCAGCGTGAGCTTCCAGCTTCCAGCCCTCGACTCCCACGCAACGAATGTCCACGTCTTCGGAGGCATCCAATTCCCGGTCCATGGCCTCTACCACATCGAGATCCGGCTCGACGGAAGCCTGCGTCTCCGGTTCCCGCTCCCCGTCGTTCCTGTCCAACAGGTGTGAATCACGGTTGACATCAGTCCAACCGCCAATTAAAGCGAGCCAAATCC
>JBGSSC010000473.1:0-1663 GCA_041737265.1 Terrimicrobiaceae bacterium
TTCGGCCTGAGGTATCTGCTGGCCAACATGGGCGAGCTTCGGGATCAATGCGGAATTCTTGAATTCGATATCAAGCAGCGTCCGCTGGAAATCGTGGAGCGGCTCCTGGCCTGTCAGCCCGTTATCATCGGGATCGGAGTCTATATTTGGAATGTTCGTGAATCGCTCGAAGTCGTCTCCCTGCTGAAGCGCATCGCCCCGGAAGTCTGTGTGGTGCTCGGAGGACCCGAGGTCAGCCATGAAACGGAGGGACAGCCCATCGTTGAGCTTGCGGATTACACCATCACCGGGGAAGCCGATCTGGCTTTCGCCGGGCTCTGCCGTCAGTTGCTGGTCGGCACGCCCCCTGCCAGCAAAGTGATCCGGGCGTCCCTGCCTCCGTTGGAAGAAATTGCCCTCCCTTATGATGAATACACTGCGGATGATGTTGCGCACCGTGTGCTTTACGTTGAAGCATCCCGGGGCTGTCCGTTCACCTGCGAATTCTGCCTTTCCTCGCTCGACACGCCGGTGCGCCAGTTTGCGCTGGATCCGTTCCTCCACGCTCTCGGGGAGTTGTTGAAACGCGGAGTGCGTCAGTTCAAATTTGTGGACCGCACATTCAACCTCAATCTCAAGATCAGCGCATCGATCCTGCAATTTTTCCTCGACCGCCATGAACCCGGGTTGTTTGTGCACTTCGAGATGGTGCCGGACCGTTTGCCCGATGCCTTGCGCGAGTTGATCGTAAGGTTTCCGCCGGGGGCGCTGCAGTTCGAGGTGGGGATCCAGACCTTCAATCCTGATGTGGCAGCCCTCATCAGCCGCCGGCAGAATTATCCCCGCCTTGCCGACAACCTGACCTTTCTCCGGGAGCAAACGGGTGTTCACGTGCATGCGGATCTGATCTTCGGACTGCCCGGAGAAACGCTGGAAAGCTTCGGTGCCGGATTCGATCGCCTCGTTCGCATCGGCCCGCAGGAAATTCAGGTTGGCATTTTGAAGAGGCTGCGCGGAACACCGATTGTCCGGCACGATACCGAGTGGGAGATGGTCTATTCCGATCACCCGCCCTACGAGGTTCTTCGCACCAAGCTGCTTGATTTCGGGACGATGCAGCGGATCCGACGGTTTGCCCGCTTTTGGGATCTCTTTGGAAACAGCGGAAATTTTCCCCGCACCCTCGCATCCTTGTGGGGAAATGATGGTTCACCCTTTCAGGAATTCCTCGCGTTCAGCGACTGGATTCACGCCACCCTCGGGCGCACCCACGCCATCCCGCTCCACACCCTTGCAGAGGTTCTCCGCCGCTATCTGAGTGAGGTCCGGGGTAATTCGATCGGCTGCATCGACGGCCTCCTTCGCGAAGACTTCACTGCCACCGGCCGCAATGACCTCCCCCAATGGCTCCGACGGGAAGGTGAAAAAATCGGCGCATCCCGTCCGCTCAAAGGCAAGCTCCTGCCCAAACGCCAAGCCCTGCGAACCTCGACAACCGCGTGAGTAGCCGCCGTCGTGAGACGGTGGATTCTTTTTCCCCACGCTCTCACGAGCGCGGCTACAGGAACAACGAGCGCGCCAACGTGGCGCCGCAACCCCGATCAGGAGCGCAAGGGGTGGCCGGCTTCGGGCAGGACGAATGCAAGGGGGACCTCCACCTCCCGTAATGTGCCCAGGAGTTCGA
>JBGSSC010000474.1:0-6899 GCA_041737265.1 Terrimicrobiaceae bacterium
AAGGGCGAAACTGTAGGATTGCGCAGAGACGGCAAAGCCTCAAGCAAATTCTTCAGGCTGTCTTCGGGGAGGTTCATTTTGAGGCCGACCATGTCGCGGGCATTGAGGGCGCCCTTGAGCAGGAGAGCCAGCCGTCCGAGCTTTTCTTTTTTCCAGGGATCCTTCATGGCCGCGTGGTTTGCTGCAAGCACGGGAAAGGACTCCATGATGGTCGCGACGATCCGCAGTTTGTTGGCGCGAAGGGAGGAACCGGTCTCGGTGATATCCACAATGGCATCCACCAGTTCGGGCACTTTGGCCTCCGTCGCACCCCAGGAAAATTCCACCTCGGCGCTGACTCCCTGCTTCTCGAAAAACCGGCGTGTCAGCCCGACGGCCTCGGTTGCGACCCGCTTTCCTGCCAGGTCTTCCACCCGGCGGACGGGGGAATCCTCAGGCACGACAACCACCCAGCGGGTTGGATTGGAAGTGGCCTTGCTGAAAGGCAACTCCACGAGTTCCTCGACGTCCGATGCGTTCTCGGCGATCCAGTCGCGGCCGGTGACTCCGGCATCGAGGTGACCGTCTTCAATATAACGTCCGATTTCCTGCGCGCGGAGCAGGCGGATTTGGAGATCGGGGTCATCGACGGACGGGCGGTAGGACCTGCGGCTGCCCACAATATTGAAGCCGGCCCGTGCGAAGAGGGAGTAGGTGGCATCCATCAGGCTGCCCGAAGGCAAGCCGAGGGTTAGGGACTTTTCGGACATCACTGACCTTTAGTGTGCGGAGCAGGCGGGCGGCACGCAAAAAAAACCGGGGACAGCTCCCCGGGGCCGTTTCTCCCTGGCACCCTCTCCTGCCGGAGGGGTTATTCCGCCCGGTCGGGCGCCGGAGGTCGTCCAGACCGATTTCACGAGGGCGGAGGCCACAAACTGCTCTCCCCTCCGCACGACCACACCACCCAGACCGAACTGCCAATCGGCAGGCCCGAACGCAAGGAGGGGGAACCCCCGCCGAGTTCAACCCACGACGGTCGTGCTCTCCGCACGGGAAAGGCGTGATTCGTCTTCCATCAAGTGGACCAGCTTCGCATAGAGCCCGTCGAGCGCGATCAGGTCCGCGTGGCGGCCCCGCTCCACGATGCGGCCCCGCTCGAGTACAAGGATCTGGTCGGCATGGCGGACGGTGGAGAGCCGGTGGGCGATGACAAAGCTCGTTCGTCGCGCGAGCAGACGGTCGAGGGCTTCTTGAATGAGACGTTCCGTGGCGGTGTCCACGCTGGCGGTGGCCTCGTCGAGGATGAGGATCGGGGGATTTTTCAGCAGGGCCCGCGCGATTGAGACGCGTTGCTTTTCGCCCACGCTGAGGCGCACGCCGCGTTCGCCGACCCTGGTGTCGAGGCCGAGGGGAAGCCGCCGCACAAAGTCCCCGGCGTTTGCAGCACCGAGGGCAACCCAGAGCTCTTCTTCGGTGGCATCCGGTTTCCCCATTCTCAAATTCTCTCCCACCGTGCCGTTGAAGAGGAAGCTCTCCTGTGTAACCACCGCCACGTTTCGGCGCACGTAGCTGCGCGGCAGTGAGCGAAGCGGTCGGCCGTCGAGCAGGATTGCTCCGCCGTTGTATTCATAGAACCGCGACAACAAATTCACGATCGTGCTCTTGCCGGCACCCGTCGGCCCGACGAGGGCAACCATTTCTCCGGGTTTTGCGTGAAGAGAAATTCCCTCAAGTGTCGCGGCGCCCGTGCTGTAGGCGAAATCCACCGCTTCATAACGAACGTCGCCGGAAAGCGGCATCCCGGGTTCCGTGTCGGCCTCATCCTCCTCTTCGGGCTCGTCGAGGATCTCGAAAACGCGTTCCCCTGCAGCCCGACCAGCCTGCACGATCTGGTTCAGCTGGTGAAGGCGGCCGACCGGTTCGTAGAGGTATCGCGACAACACAAGAAACGCCACCAGCACCCCGATATCCATCCCCGCGTACAGCACCTGCCATGCCCCGAAACCGGCAATGAGCAACAGGCCGCAGGAATTCAAAAAATTCATGCTCGGGCTGTAAAGGGCCCAGACCTTCATCACAACGAGCGTGGCATCGCGAAGCGAGCCGCTGGCGGTGTTGAACCGCACGTGTTCGCGCTCCTCGGCCGCATAGGTCTTGATTTGCCGGATGCCCGCGATGTTGTCATGCAGCAGCGCGTTCATCGCCGATGCCGCCCGGCGCTGAAGGCTGTAGCGTTTTTTTGCAGTGAGCGTGTAGGCGATGGCTCCCAGCGCAAGGAAAGGCAGCGGCGCCAAGGCCACAAGCGTGAGCGCAGGGCTGTAGGCAAACATCAATCCCGCAACGATTGCGATCTGAAGCACTGCGACCGTTCCCTGTTCGATGCCGTCGATGAGCACCCGCTCGACCGAGGTGACGTCTTCCACCAGGCGGGTCATGATATCTCCCGTCGCGCGGTCGTCGAACCACCGCAACGGCAGCTTTTGAATATGCGCATACAGATCGCTGCGCAGGTCGAAAATGACTTTTTGTTCGAAGGAGTTGTTGAGGATCACCCTCAGGCCGTTGAGCAGATCCTGAATCACGAAGGACGCCAACCCCGCCGCCACCAGAGGCATCAGCAATTCCGGCCGGCCGCCACGGATCACGTCGTCAATGATCCGCTGGGTCACTGCCGGAAACACCACAACCATCAACGTGCCCACAACCGCACACGACATCGTGCCCACCGCCATCCACGGATACCGGCCCACATAACGAAACACCCTTCCAACAACACTCATGGAAGACACCGTGGTGGATTTTGCTCTCCGCGTCCAGAGATCGACTGCCCGGCCGCGCACCGGTCAGCAGAAAAACATCAAAGCTGCGGCACTTTTTACGAGTTGGCATGGAACCTGCTTCGTGCTGCTTCGGCCCGGCTGGATTCCTCAGCCGAGCCATCAAGAAAACAACGAACAAAAAACACACATGCGAAAATCCAAATCAACTCTCACCACGCTGGCTGCCGCGATTGCCGTTGCCGCATGGCTTGTCCTGCCCGGCTCCGCCATGGCGCAGGCCGACGATGCGCCTGCCGTCACCACGACTGTCGTCGAGGCGGCGGTCGTTGCCGAAACCGAAGAACCCCCTTCTCCAGTTGAAGTTTTCTGGGAAGGCAAGGCTGCCGAGCACGCCATGTTCACAGTCAACAATCTGTGGATTTGCATCGCTGCGGCGCTTGTCTTTCTCATGCACCTGGGTTTCGCCTCGGTTGAAAGCGGTCTCACACAGGCCAAGAACACGACCAATATTCTCTTCAAGAATGTCTTCATCGTCTGCATGGGTCTGCTTACGTACGCGGCCTATGGATTCAACGCGATGTATCCGGGAGACAGTTGGACCGTCGCCAACTTCTTTGCGTTCGGTTCGCCAATTGCAGCCGGCTTCACCGAGCCCGCCGCAATCGTTGCGAATCTGACCAGCGAGTACAATGCGGGCTACACCTACTGGGGCGATTTCATCTTCCAGGCCATGTTCGCAGCGACTGCTGCAACCATCATCTCGGGAGCAGTCGCCGAGAGGATCAAGCTGGGTTCATTCATGGTTGCCGCGACAGTCATCGTTGCCTTTGCCTATCCGATCACCGGATCGTGGCAGTGGGGTGGCGGGTTCCTTAACGGAATGGGCTTTGTGGATTTTGCGGGATCATCTCTCGTGCATGCCTTTGGTGGTTATGCTGCTCTGGCTGCGGTTTTGATCCTCGGCCCTCGTCTGGGCAAATATCTGCCCGATGGAAAAATCAAACCCATCCTGGGTCACAGCATGCCCCTTGCGACAATCGGCGTGTTTCTTCTCTTTCTCGGCTGGTTCGGGTTCAACGGCGGGTCGGTTCTGAGCGCTGAACCTGTGGCGGTTTCGCTCGTCTTCGTCACAACGGCCCTCGCCGGTGCGGCTGGCGGACTCGCCGCGGCCTTCACGTCATGGATCCTGCTCAAAAAGCCCGATCTATCCATGGCGCTTAATGGCATGCTCGCTGGCCTCGTGGGAATTACAGCCGGCGCGGACAGCATTGCTCCATGGCCGGCCGTGCTGGTCGGCGCGATCGCAGGCATTATTGTGGTGATTTCGGTGCTCATCCTGGACAAAGCCAAAATCGACGATCCTGTCGGGGCCATCTCGGTCCATGGCATCTGCGGCAATTGGGGCACCATTGCCGTGGGCATCTTCGGCAGCGGCGCACTCGTCACCCAGATCATCGGAACGGTGGCCATCTCGGCTTTCGCTTTCATCTTCTCGCTGATCACCTTCGGCGTGGTGAAAGCTGTCTTCGGCCTGCGGGTTCCCGCCGACGAGGAAGAGCAGGGGCTCGATATCGGGGAACACGGCCAGGAGGCCTATCCCGACTTCGTTGCCAACAAATAACCTCGAAGTTCTACCACCAACCCAATGAAAAAAATCGAAGCAATCATCAAGCCCTTCAAGCTGGAGGAAGTCAAAGACGCGCTCGCGGACCTCGGAATCGAGGGGATGACCGTGACCGAGGTCAAGGGCTTCGGCCGCCAGAAGGGACACACGGAAATCTACCGCGGAAGCGAATACACGGTCGACTTCCTTCCAAAAATCAAGATCGAGGTCGTGCTTGGCGACGCGCTGCTGGACAGCGCCCTGAGCGCGATCGTGAAGGCGGCGAAGACCGGCAAGATCGGCGACGGCAAGGTCTTTGTCTCAAGCGTGGAGGAGGCAATCCGTATCCGCACCGACGAGACCGGCGAGAAGGCCGTCTGAACGAATCGTAGGGGAACCAGGGAAAGCGAGCCGGCGGGGGAGGGAGAGCCCCCGCAGGTTTCGCGTTTTTGGCGATTTCCGCTAAAGTCCCGCGCGAAAAGCGCAAGACTTCCGGAAACAATGCAGTGCCTCACGAGAAGGAGGGGAAGATTGCCGATTGGTGATTCTAAATTCTCCGAGGCATCATTTTGCGCAGCAAAATTTTTCTAATCCGGCGGCGCTGCCACCCATTTCTCACCGGGTCCCCTTGCCAACAAACCCGCTCCTGCCACCGGCCTCCGCCGGATTAGGGGGATCCATTCAAAATTCTAGTTTTACCGGTCGGCGGGAAGGGGTAACTGTCTGCCAGATGAACCACTTTTTTCACACGGCCCCGGATGCTGCCTCATCGGCCCGTCCTCGTTCTGAAGTCGCTGAATCCGATACATGGGACCTTGCGGCCCTCTACCCCGATGACGCAGCTTGGGAAGAGGACTTCGCCCGGCTGAAAGACGGGTATCCGGCAATCAAGGAATTCCGGGGCCGGTTCGCGGAGGGGATCTCCACCGTTTTCGAAGCGTTGACCCTTGAGGAGTCCATCGGACGCCGGGTAGAGAGCCTCTCCCAATACGCAGGTCTGAAAGTGAGCGAGGACAGCGCGTATGATCCGTCGCTGGCGAGGGAGGCGCGCCTGGATGCCGAGATGGTGCAGTTGGCCGAGGCCTATTCGTTTGTAGCGCCCGAGTTGCTCGCGCTGAGCGATGAAGCGTTTGATGCTCTTCTTGCGGCACCGGAACTCGCTCCGTGGAAGACCTCGCTGGAAAAGCTCAAGCGCATGAAGCCGCACACGCTCACGGCCGGGGAGGAACGCCTCCTCGCGCTCGGGTCGGCGGCACTCCGCGGTCATCAGGAAACCTTCTCCCAGCTCACCAATGTCGATATGGTCTTCGGCACCGTGAAGGATGAGGACGGCACGGAACGCGCTGTGACACAAAGTTCGCTGTCATCGTTCCTCACGCGCCGGGACCCCCGCGTGCGGCGGGAGGCATTTCACTCTTTTTACGCGGAAATCGGCGCCCACCGCTACACGCTGGCCTCGTCACTGGCTCATTCCGTGCGGGCCGACGTGTTTCACGCCCGGGCGAGGAACTACCCCTCGGCGCTGGAAGCCGCTCTTTATCCGGATCAGGTTCCGGTGGCCGTCTATGACGCGCTGGCATCGAGTGTGCGGGGCCGTCTCTCCGCGCTGCACCGCTACTACGCACTGCGCAAACGCGTGCTCGGGCTCGACGCGATTCACCATTACGACACCTACGTTCCCATGGTCGCGGACATCCAAACCGATGTCCCGTGGGATGATGCCGTGGAGAAAGTGCTGTCCGCCTTGCATCCTCTCGGGGACGAATACACGTCCGTCCTTGCGGAAGGTCTCGGGAGAGGCCGCTGGTGCGACCGTTACGAGAACAAGGGAAAGCGCAGCGGGGCATTTTCCTCCGGCTCCTACTCGGGGCCTCCCTACATTCTCATGAATTACAAGGCGGACGTCTTTTCGGATGTCTATACCCTTGCGCATGAGGCCGGGCATTCGATGCACACCTGGTATGCCCGCCGGGAGCAGAACTTTCAAAACTACCACTACCCGATCTTTCTTGCCGAGGTCGCTTCGACGTTCAACGAGATCCTCCTCACCGAGCACCTGCTCGCTCAAACCGGGGACCGCCGAATGCGTGCCTATATCATCAACCGCCAGATCGACGATCTGCGCGGAACGCTTTTCCGCCAGACGATGTTCGCCGAATTCGAAAAAGCGGCCCATGCGGCAGAGGAAGCCGGTGAGGGGCTGACCTTGGAAACTTTCCGCCGCATCTACCGCGGCATCCTCGATCCCTACTTCGGCACCGGATTTGCCATCGACGACGAGCTGGAACTCGAATGCCTGCGCATCCCGCACTTTTACAGCGCGTTCTACGTTTACAAATATGCGACCGGGCTTTCCGCGGCAGCGGCCCTCGCCAAGGGGGTTCTCGAGACCGGCGAAACGTCCCGTTATCTGGGCTTTCTCTCCAGTGGCGGAAGCCGCTTCCCCATCGAGACTCTGGCGGGAGCGGGCGTGGACATGTTGACTCCCGCACCTGTGGAGGCGGCGCTTGACTTGTTCGAACGCCGGGTTGCCGAAC
>JBGSSC010000513.1:0-2913 GCA_041737265.1 Terrimicrobiaceae bacterium
ACCAATGCCATGGCCTTTTGCCCCCGAATCGGCGAGCGCCGGAAGGGACTGAGGCCAGGCACAGCAACGACTCCGGGTGAATGGGGCCCTTTGCAAGCACTACCGATTGTTTGTCGGTGATTGCTCATTGTTGGAAAGTCCTTAGCCGCCCTGAGACCGGATCAATTTGGAGGGTGAGAAAGTTGTTGGAATTTTTAAGATCCCGCAGGGTGAGCGAGGAGGGTTCATTGGGATTCAGGTCCGAGAGCCCGTTGCCAAAAAAGACAATGCTGCTTGCCTGGGCAGAGAGGCCGCTCGGGAGCTGAGTGGGGAAAATTCGATTTGTCGTCAAGAGTGTCGACTCGTTGGAAACTACCAGAACAGCCGGAGGAAGCAACTTTAGGGAGCCGATATCCTGCCATGCCCGGGTTTTCGGGAAGAACATTTGCAGACGGGTCAGGCGGAATGCCTCAGGGTCTCCATTCCGATTGTCAGCCACGGAGATGATTTGCCATCTGACCCTGGCGTTCTTTGCCGTCGCCGTTTGCTGAGCAAGGGCAATTTGGTCAATGATCATGTTTCCCGCCATTGCTATGTTTCGACCGGACACAATGCTTTGAAAACCCACGGCCCCCAAAGCGGCGAGGATCGAGATGATCACGATCACTGTCAGCAGTTCGATCATACTGAACCCCATCAAGGCTGCGAATGGTTCCCTCATCCTGCAGCCTCCCTGATTTATGGGATGGAAGGTTTTCATTCGCTCCATTTTGCGGCGCGGATCGGGACGTCCGTCTGGAAAATTTTGTAATTGGCCCGCTTGCTCTGCAATTCAGATTCCACGGCAGCCAGATCGTCATCGAATTTTTTTGGATCCTTGAACAGGGTTTGAAAATCAGAACCAAGCCCGGGATTTTGCCGTGCGCTGGATTCATCGATGGCAACCATGAGAATGCGAACGATGGGGGGCAGTTGGTGCATCTGGACGGGCTGCGAACCAGCGGTCCAGGAGGTGCGCGTATCGTATTCGTAACCCGGTGCCAAAGCATCCACGGCGCCGGGCTGTTCATCCGGGAGCTTGGGAAGAATCACAAGGACGACCACATTTTCCGAGAGGAGATGGGTATTAAGGCCTGTCTCCACTGCAGATTTGAACCAGGAAGTTGAAAAAACATCCCGATAGACATCAAGTTTGTCCGTAGGCTGAAAATATCGCATCAAGCGAAAGCGGTTTCTTGGAGCCGGCACCGACGATGAAACGTTGGGGGGCCGGTTCGAGGCATCGCTCCCATATTGCAGGAAATACCCGCTCGCATTGAGTTGACCTGATGAGGGAGAGGCGCTGGGGGTCTCCTCAAAGTCCAGAGGAGCCTGGAAAAAAATAGCATGATTATGCTGACCCGCGACGAGGTTTTTTCCAGAAATGAACTGCAGATCCGAGTAACGCCCGTAAATCTCGGGAACAAAGGATTTCAGATTGGCCGTGCTGTTCGAACCTGCTGCGATCTGTGTCCGGGAAACACGCTCGGCGTTATAGTAGTCGTAGCTCACCATCAGGGTCGCTTGGATAAGATTGCGGGTGATTGAATCGAAAGCCGCACGGGCATCTTGAAAGGCCTTGGTACTCTCGTTCATCCGGCGCCATTGGCCGGAGGCATAGGAAAGCACCTGCTGCAGGGACACCAGCACCAGAAGGGTGATGGCCATCGCGACGAGAAGCTCCAACAGGGTGAACCCCCCATCCCTCTTCCCTCTGATCTTGTTCCTGGCGTTGTCGTGGCACAGCCCTCTCATCTTGGCACCCGCTCGCAGGTTGATCTGAACCGGACTCATAACCAAAAGGCAACTTAATACCCGCGATTCACCACCAGAGAGGAAAATGTATTTGTTTGATTCTGAAGCGCGGGTCCTGAGAGCAGGACGGAAACGCGCGCAGCATTGGTCGACTGGACAATTCCCCCGGCGGGGTTTTTCTCGACAAGCACTGTTGCGCGGAAAATCGCGTCCTCCCCGCGAACCTCGTTCCCATCAAAATCGAGCAGGAGGGTCCTTCCGGCCAATTGGTCATAGGGCATCATTTGATTCGCCCCGATGAGCTTTTGAGCAATCAGGGCAGATCGCATCTCGGAACTGGACGCCTTGAAAGTGCTTAATCCAATTGCCATCAAACCAAGCAGCGGGATGATGACGGCGCTTACGATCCCGGCGGCCATGGCGACTTCGATCAGGGAGAAGGCCGCAATTGGAACCGGCTTGATTTTCATAGAGTCCAATCAGCTCTGCAATTTGAGAAAAGCCATTCGGCTAAATGCGGCGCCGCCGGAACATCACGGACAGCGTGAGGCCTGCTGCGAGAAGGGCCCAGGTGGTGGGCTCGGGGATCGCGCTGTAATTGAGCACGAGGTTGTTGCCACTCTGGGAAAGCTCCCAAGTACCCGTCCACGCCGGGCTGCTTGTGAAGTTGGTGAGGTTCAGGCCCCAGTTGGCGGCATCAAATCCGGTAATTCCGCTTGAGGTGGTGAGGATCGTCCACGAGCGGTCGATGTCCGAAAAGCCGCCGACATTGCCGGCGATATTCCCGGCTGTGAGTGAGGTCAGATCCAAGACATAGTCTCCAAGGCCTCCAGTCAGGTTCAACGAACCGGAAATCGTGATCTGATCAAAGTCGCTTCCTGCCGTGGTTCCGACGAAGTTGTTTGTTTCCCAAAGGTAGGTGAGAGAATCCCACTCTTGGCTGGTCGCGAAGGGCATCGTTCCCGGACTGTTGCCGGGCGACAGGGTGTCGCCAGTATTATTCAAGGTGAGAGCGACATTGATTGTGCCGCTGCCGGAAAGGATTGCGCGGCTGGACGAGCCGTTGCCGCTCAATGTGATCGCTCCCGTGCGGGCGGTGCTGCTGTTGTATTTAAACTCGGCTCCCGCCGCTACAGTGAC
>JBGSSC010000772.1:0-3434 GCA_041737265.1 Terrimicrobiaceae bacterium
GGCACAGGAACTGCAGGAATTTCTTGCGAAAATGTCCGGTGCCACGCTTGAGATTGTTGAAGCGGCAGGAAAGAACTTGCCCGACGGCCCGGTGATCCTCCTGGGTTCCGACCTGGCACGGGCGGCCGGATTTGGAGAACGCCTGGACAAACTGGACAAGGACGGTCTGATCGCCGTGGTCAGCGGCGACAAGTTGGTGCTTTCTGGCAGGCGGGCCAGGGGTACCCTCTATGCTGTTTACACGTTTCTTGAGAGCCTGGGGTGCCGATGGGTGATGCCAGGCGAATTCGGCGAGGTTGTGCCGCCCCGCGCGACGATCGCGACAACAATCGATGTGACGGAGAACCCATCCCATGAACACCGCTACTTTTGGTGCACCTTCGGGCATTCCGCTGACTTCCCGCGCTGGACCCTTCGCAACAAAGGAAATTTTGTGACAGCTTTTGGAGACGAACGGCCGGCTCAGGGTCATGGGTTGGCAAAGCCGTTGGAATGGGGAGCCAAGCAACCGGAATATGGTATCAAGGCCGTTCGCCGGGTGTTGGAGCGCAAGGCCCCTCCCGGAGAGAAACCGTTTCTCGCGTGGCAGTTCAAGGAGATTGAAACCCTCCCGGAGGAGTTTTACGCAATGGAGGGTGATTTTCCCCAGCTTCTCACACCCAATATGTCGAACCCCAAGGTCTGGCAGCTCTATGCCGACTACTATATCGATTACTTCAACAACAACCCCGACAAAAAATATGTGAGTGTATCGGCCGAGGACGGACTTGTCCTCGATTACCGCGCTGCCTCCCGGATGCTCGATTCGAAAGAATATGACTTTACCGCGGGTACCCACAGCGCAACCGACAGGATCTGGTTTTTTCTGAACCGCGTCATCGAGAAGGTGGCAAAAGTCCATCCTGACAAAAAGTTCGGGGTGCTGGTTTACGCCAACAATCAGACGCCGCCCCGGTTGGAACAAATCCACCCCAACATGGCATTGGTAATTGCTCCGCTCGGAATCAGCCCGCTGCATCACGTGCGTGACCCCAAAAGTAAAACCAACAGGGCTTACCGCGAATGGCTCGAAGACTGGATGTTGCTTGGCAAGTCCGCAGGCGCTGAAATCTATTACTACGACTACGAGCCGATGGGATTTTCATGGAACATGGCGATGATCTGCCCCCGCTGGGCAATCATCGGGAAAAATTATCCGTGGTTTCATGAGATGGGCCTCGACGGCCACACAACCCAGGGCTTTGACGACTGGGGCTCCTCTGGACTCAACAACTACCTGATGCAGCGGCTTTACTGGAATGTGAACCAGGACTACCGGGAAATCATCAAGGACTACGCCTCGGCCCGTTTCGGGGCGGCGGCTCCCTCAATGATCGAATATTATGACATCCTCGAAAAACGGATGGAGGAAATCCCCGACCTCTACTCCAACGAGGTTTGGGACAATCATCTCATCCTGACCCCGGAGGTCCGCGCCGCGGGCCGGAAAGCCCTGGCCCGTGCCGTGCCGCGGGCCGACCCGCCACAGGCCAAGGCCCACGTGCAAACGATGGTCCAGTTGCAGAAGAGCACGGATGCCATGTGCGATGCCATCGAGCACGAACGCGAGACGGGGGATTATGCCGCAGCAGCCAAGATGATGGAACCGGTCTTTGCCACCGCCGAGGAACTTAACAAAATCTATCCGAACTTCATGAACGCAACCCGGATGAAGCAGGACTCGCGGCGTCCGTTTGAAACCGGCGGACTCTTTAATCACTACCGTCAGATCGCGGATCGCATCGCATCAGCGCAGGGGAAATTAGTTCTGCCCCGGATGTGGAAAGGATCACTGGACACCCGAAATCACGCCGCGGCACTCGGCTACCACAAGCCGGAGGTTTCGGTGGACCAGTTGGACGACCTCGACATCACTGTTTGTCCCGATGTGAAATATCAGACACAGAGTGAGATCGGCGCATTTTTCTATCGCACCGCGATCGATGTTCCCGCGGACTTCGCCGGGAAAAAGCTCACTCTTTTCTTTCCCGGCATCATCGCAAGGACTCTGCAGATCTGGGTGAACGGGGTGCCCCTCGAATGGGACTCCGCCGAATTCACACGAACCACCGGCCGCGCCACTTACGATGTGGATGGCAAGTTGGTCGTTCCAGAAAAATCCTCGACTTACCAATCGGCCATCTGGCGTGGAATGGACTACTTTTGGATGAATTACGATCACAGGCAGGAGTTCGATGTCACCGGTTTGATTAAGCCCGGACAGCGAAACACGATCGCCATGCGCGTTTTCAAAAGCTTCGACTTCGGAGGAAGCTACCGCCGCCCCCTCCTCCTCGCCGAATGACCCTGCCCATTCTATGAATAAAATACTCTGCCTTGTCACCTTGCTTGCAATGCACCCACTTTCCCCCGCAGCCGCTGAAATTAACGACGAATCGCTCTTCGGAATGAATGCACTTCTGTCCGACCCTCTCGATGCCGTGGTGCTCGACTCGTCAACCGAAGCGGGCATCGTTATCGAAAAACTCCAATTCACAACCCGCATCGTTGAAGGTAATCCCGAACGCGTGGAAGGAATCTTTGCCTATCCCGAAGGAGGGAAAATGCTGCCCGCTATATTTTGGAGCATGGGAGGCATGGCACCTGCCAACAAATCTTTCCCGGTGATATTCGCAAAGAAAGGCTACGCCTGCATGGCCGTCACCTTGCCGCATCCGATCCGGAATTCGCGCGCACGGTTTGACGTCGACAACCCGAAGGAAGGCAACTTCACCCTTCTGGCCCGCGATCAAATGCGCGGCCTCACGTACCTGAGCCAGCGTCCCGAAGTGAATCCCGAGCTCATCGCCGTGGGAGGGGCTTCCTATGGAGGGGTCTTTGCAACCCTGCTGGCCGGCATCGACCCTCGCATTAAAGCCGGCATGAGTTTCTTCGGAGGGGGCAATCACGCCATGGGTACAAACCTGCCGCAATTTACAAAGCTCAAGTCCCTCGACGAAGTGGGTGTCTGGAACCGGACCGTGGACCCCGCATTCCGCCACAAATCCCGCGGGATCCCCTTCCTCTGGGCGGTGGCCTTCAACGACAACTGGTTCTACTTTCCCGCTGTCATTCAGACTTACAAGGACGCCCTCAGCCCGGACAAACGCCGTGTCATCATGCCGCGCTGGAGGCACGGGTTTCCGGAGAACGTGGACCGGCAAATCGAAGATTTTCCCGACACGGTTCTCACCAAGTCCCGCCCCCCGTATAACAACCCCGGCCCTCTCAAACTTGTCAACGAAAACGGGCGGCCCGTCTTCCGATTCGGTTGGACCGGCGGAAACCCCGTTAAAAAAGCAGAGTTGATTGTCAGTTATGGCGAAGACACCCAGTGGTTCGGCTGGCTGCATCGCGCATGCTTTGTCTTTCCCGCCGATATCCAAGGTGAGTCC
>JBGSSC010000546.1:0-3250 GCA_041737265.1 Terrimicrobiaceae bacterium
GAATTGAGGCGGTCAGCCGACAGTCCGGCCCGAAGAAAAAGGCCCCGAAGATCACCCACAAGGACGTTCCGAACATCTATCCCGTAGGCTCGGACATACTGGTGCAGGTGAAGAAAGGGCCCATCGGCACCAAAGGTCCGCGCATCACCACAGATATCAGCCTCGCCGGCCGCTACCTTGTGCTGATGCCCTTCAACGATCAGTGCGGAATTTCGCGCAAAATCGATGATCCGAAGGAGCGCGACCGCCTGCGGAAAATTTTAAAGGAATTGGATGTGCCCGAAGGGATGGGCGTGATCATGCGCACGGTGGGGCAGGGGCAGCGGGCGCGTTACTTCGTGCGGGATCTCGGACTTCTCCTCGAGCAGTGGGCCGAAATCCAGAAAGGTCTGGAGGAAAAAGCGGCTCCGGCCTGCCTCTTCCAGGAACCCGACCTTGTGGACCGGACGGTCCGGGATCTGCTTACCGATGATATTGATTCTGTGATCGTGGACGACGCCAAGGCCGCCGAACGCATGCAATTCATCGTCGGTCAGGTCTCCAAGCGTGCGAAAAAGCGGATTCAAGTCTACACCGGCTCCGAGCCGGTCTTTGAGTGCTTCGGAGTGCAATCCCAGATTGATTCGGCATTTCACCGCCAGGTCTGGCTGCCCTGCGGCGGTTACATCGTTATTGATGAAACCGAGGCGCTCATTGCCGTCGATGTGAACACGGGAAGGAACAAAGGTTCCAAGGATATGGAGAAAACCATCCTCGTCACCAATCTTGAGGCTGCTGACGAAATTTGCCGCCAGGTGCGCCTGCGCAACATTGGCGGGATCATCATCGCCGACTTCATCGATATGAAGAGCCGCAAGGATCAACAGGCTGTCTACCAGCGGGTGCGCGAGAGGCTCAAACGCGACAAGGCCCGCACGCATGTCCTCCCCATTTCGGCGCTCGGACTCCTGGAAATGACGCGTCAGCGCGCTGCCGAGAGTCTGGCGAGTTCCCAGTTTGTGCCCTGTCCCTATTGCGTTGGGCGCGGGGTGGTCAAAAATCCGATGACCCTGAGCGTGGAACTTCAGCGTGCTCTGCATGCGGTGATGCGCAAGTATCAGGATACCGTTCACGAAATCAAAATTGCGGTGCATCCCGAGTTGCTCAAGCGCCTCCGGGAGGAGGATGAGGAGCTGTTGGTCGATATTGAGCGGCGGTATGCTGGGAGGTTGACATTCCGGTCGGATCCGACGTTCCATCACGAAAAATTTGTGATAACCAACGGAATTTCCGGAGAGGAACTCAAAGCCTAGCAAACCAGCTTACACCCAAGGGATGATTACCTCCAAAAAAAATGGCCCATCCTACGGGATTGGTGACCCGTTGGTGTGGAGCCTGCTTGTCTGTGCAGTTGCCGCAGCACTGGTCGCCTTCATCCTTCTTCGGGACCGGAGCCTTCCCCCGGTGGGCGGATTTGGAGGAATTGGGTCCGACCGGGGCTTCCCCGCAACGGCCGGCGAATTTCAACTCAAGGGAGTGCGGCAGGTGGACCCGGGTTCCGGGCGCTCCTCCTATCTCCTTGCGACCTATCAACGGGGACTTGGTGCCCCCCTCACGTTGGAATACCACCCTCTGACTCAGGGGGCCGACACCGAGGCCTGGCTTGGAGCACAGACAGCGCCTGTCCGCGCGAAGGGAGCCTTTGAAGAAAAGCGCGGACCGGTTGTGGATCCGCCCACTCAGGGCAGCAAGCCGGAACGGGAGGGCACGTATGTTTTTCTCAAAGGAGACCGTCCCGGGGAGGCAAGCTCCATTGTATGGACGCAACGTCTCGCGGGCATGCCAGCTGGCTTCGTGATCAACGCTCCGACGCTTGACCTCGCCAAACAACTTCGCGGACAGTTCCGAAGGACCCAGGTTGAAGCCACAACTCCCGCACCATGATTTTCTCCTGGTCGATGGAGCAACGCAGATAGGCGCGTGATATGTCCGTAACCGGCCGGGAGAGATGGAGTTCGCGTTACGGTGTCATTCTGGCCGTGGCTGGAAGCGCCGTCGGCCTCGGCAACTTTTTGCGCTTTCCCGGGCAGGTTGCCCAGTATGGGGGCGGAGCCTTCATGGTGGCCTATTTTCTCTCGCTGATTCTGATCGGTTTGCCGATTTGCTGGGCCGAGTGGACGATGGGCCGGTATGCGGGGCAGCGGGGCTACAACTCAGCCCCCGGGGTGTTTCACGTTCTCGTGAAATCCCGTTGGGGCCGCTATCTGGGCGTCATTGGCGTCATCATTCCGGTTGTGATCTACATGTATTATGTGGTGATCGAGGCATGGTGCCTGGGATACGCCGTAAATTTTTTTGCCGGGAATATCCACTTTGGTTCAGCGGTGGAATCTTCGGAGTTCTTTTCAAAGTTTATTGGTGCTGCAGCCGACGGTGGAGCATTGGGCCTCGGGTGGGACCGGGTTTCGCCCTACCTCGTCGTTGTTTTCTTGCTGAACTTTTTGCTGATTTACCGCGGTGTGGCGAAGGGGATCGAGTTGTTTTGCACTTACGCGATGCCTGTGTTGCTCCTCCTTGCCCTGGTGATTCTGGTTAGGGTGCTGACCCTTGGAACGCCGGATGCCTCCATCCCGGAAAACAATGTGATCAACGGGCTCGGCTTTATGTGGAATCCTGAGAAAGTGTTTCTTGAACGCCGGAACGGTGAAGGTTGGGACAAAGTCACCGAGATCATTGGCCAAGGTGCCAGGGAGGAGGCTGCCACGAAGCTTGCCTCCGATCCCTCTCTCAGGGTGCGCGAGGTTGGGATTTTCGAGCAACTCGGCAAACCCCAGCTTTGGCTTGCTGCTGCCGGTCAGATCTTTTTTTCGCTGAGCGTTGGCTTTGGTGTTGTCCTGACCTACTCAAGTTACCTTTCGGCGCGGGACGATGTTGTGCTCAGCGGCTTGACGGCCACCAGCGCAAACGAGTTTTGTGAGGTCGGTCTTGGTGGACTGATCACACTCCCTGCGGCTGTTGCTTTTCTCGGTGTATCGGGTGTTGCGGGGATGGTGAGCACTTTTGGACTGGGTTTTAATGTTCTTCCTCTCGTCTTCGCAAAAATGCCGCTCGGGGCGGTTTTCGGTGCAGCATTTTTCTTCCTCCTCTTTCTCGCCGCCATCACAAGTTCACTTTCCATGCTTCAGCCCGGCATTGCCTTTCTCGAGGAGAGTCTCCGGATCGGCCGCAAGCAATCGGTCGCGATCCTTGGTTTCATCACCGCGGTCGGCTG
>JBGSSC010000775.1:0-3273 GCA_041737265.1 Terrimicrobiaceae bacterium
GCCGGGAATCGGCCTCTTCAATCCAGACGCCGCGCATGGCGGTGCGGCCGAGTTGCATCGTGCCATTGCCTGTGAGAGCCAGGAAATCGGGCCGCGCGCCGCGCAGCGAAACATTCAGCACCGGCTTGTCCTTGAATTCCATTTCATTGATCGTCGCCCGGTCTTTGGGGCTCAGAAGAGGGGCAATGGCTGTCGGGTCCAGCGTGCTGGATGCGCGCACCCGGAAATCGTCCGGTGCAATCAGCAGGTCGGCAACAGCCTCGCCGGTACCCAGAGAAATGCGTGCCTCGCGCACAAAGAGTTTGCCCTCTCTCCAGGCAAATTCCGCATTCAGCGACCGTCCGCGGACACCTCGGAAGTCAAAACCATTCAAGGCGATCTGGCCGGTTGCCCGCGCGACGGCGACGGGCTTCGTGAAGTCAACCGATGCGCGCAAGGTCAGATTCGGAGGTTCTGCAAATGAGAAATCCTTCAAAGGGTCGTTCTTTGAGAAGGCCCGTGCCAGTGGTGCGGGATCCAGGGTGCTGTAGCCTTCGAGTTCGAGCGTTTTGTCGCGGGCGCTCGCCCATGCGGTGAGTTGGCCGTTCCTGTCCTGAATGAGCAACCGTTCGACCCGGAGTTCGCCGGCTGCATAGCGGGCCTCAGCCTCGAACTTTTCGAATCGCCAGCCCTTGCCGACTACAGGGCCGCAGCGTATCGAAATCGGGGCGATCACGAGCGAGGACTTATCCTCGGCATCGCCGCCAACTTGAAATGTCACCGTGGGAGGAGTCCCCGGGAATTCCAAGCCTTCCAGGGTCTCGAGACAACGCCTCAGCATTTTTGTAAAATCTGCTCCGGCACCGGAACCTCCGGCAAAGCCTGCACCGGCATTGGTGCCTCCGGACTTCGGGAGGATAAGCCCGCCGCGGCTCTGGAGGACGGCCTGGGCTTTGATCCTCACCCCTTGCACGAGCCCTTCAAGTCCCGAGATGCGGATTTGCGAATCCAGCATCGAGATCGAGGCATCAAGATCCTCGATGTTGAGGTTGAGTGCCGGTTGTTCGCCCTTTCCCGAAACCGGGATTTCAGCCCGTGCGCGGTCAAGCGTGATGCGGTCAACAACAAGGCGCCGGCCCAGAAGCGCTGAGAGGTTGAGTGCGATCGCAACGCGATTGATACGTGCGATTTCGCGTGGATGTTCTCCTGTGGAAACAAGGGCTACATCCTCTGCAACGAGCCCTTCGATCAAGTCGAGCGACACCCGTGAAATTTTGGTTTCGAGCGATGGTCCGCTCAGCGCTGCGGAGACCCGGTCTGCAAATCCGAATCCGATACCAAAAAGATTTGCATACACGAGAACCATCGGTAACCCGAGGAAGAGGACCGCCAATACCGAGCGAACGAGGGCCTTTACAAGAAACCGCGGCAGCGGAGACAACAGCATCGACTGTCCGCTCGCTCGAAGGTTAGGCCGGATTGGGCTCCCATGGGAGCCCATGCGCTTCAGCAACGGCCTTGCAGACCACCCGCCCTCCCTGAACATTGATTCCCGACCTCAGCGCAGGTTGGCGTTGTTGGGCTTCTTCCAGAGAAAAGTTGGCGAGCGTTTCGACGTAGGGGAACGTTACGTTGGCGAGAGCTTGGGTGGCGGTGCGCGCGTAGGCTCCCGGCATGTTGGCCACACAGTAATGTGTGATGCCCTCTTCCACAAAAATCGGATCGTGGTGGGTTGTCGGATGGGAGGTCTCTGCGCATCCTCCCTGATCGATCGCGATGTCTACCAGCACGCTGCCGGGCTTCATCAAGCGAAGCATCTCCCTGGAAATCAGTTTCGGGGCCTTGGCTCCGGGAACCAGAACCGCTCCGATCAGCAGATCAACTCCCGGGAGCAGCTCGACCAGACTTGCTTCGCTGGAGAAAAGCGTGTGGGCCGAATGCATGGTGATATCGAGAAACCGCATCCTCTCAAGGTCCACTTCAAGGATTGTGACGTCCGCTCCGAGGCCGGTGGCCATGCGGGCCGCATTCACGCCGCTGGTGCCGCCACCGATGACCACCACCCTGCCAGGCAGGACTCCGGGCACGCCGCCGAGGAGAACCCCCTTTCCACCATTGTGCTTTGCGAGGAAATAACCTCCAACGAGAACTGACATGCGTCCTGCAATCTCGCTCATGGGTTCGAGGAGCGGCAGGCGCTTGTTGAGTTCCATCGTTTCGAAGGCGATGCATGTCGCCCCGGTGGCCATGAGCCCGTCGGTGAGTTTTCTGTTTGCAGCAAGGTGCAGGTACGCAAAAAGAATCTGCCCGGGCCTCAGGAGCGGAATTTCAGACTCCAGAGGTTCTTTCACCTTCACGATGAGATCCGCCTGAAAAACCTCCCCATGGGATTTTGCGATGGTTGCGCCCGCGGAAAGGTAGTCCTCATCAGTGAACCCCACGCCGACGCCGGCACCGGATTCCACTAGCACCGAGTGCCCCCGCTTGGTGAGTTGGTAGGCTGCAGCCGGGAGCATCGCCACCCGGAATTCCTGCTCTTTGATCTCTTTGGGAATGCCGATTGTCATCGAGCGGGACTATCGGTCTTCGCTCTGCCCTTGGCAACGCGATTCCTGTCCGGGACCACCCTGCGTCCAAAGCGTTTCCCTCCATTTTGCAAAGCAAAATTTTCTAATCCGGCGGCGATGGAACTCCTTTTTCAACGGTTCCCATTGCCAACACCCCCACCCATGGCCCCGGCTCCCGCCGGATTAGGGGGTCTCACCGCGCGACGTTGCGGTGAATCCAGATGCTCTGGAGGAGGCCGAGGCTGAGCATAGTGATCGTGAGGAACGATCCCCCGTAGCTCACCAGAGGCAATGGCAGCCCGGTGATCGGTGTCACGGATACCGTCATGCCGATATTCATGAAAGTGTGGGTGAAGAGCAGCATTACGACGCCGACCGCCACCATGCGCCCGAGATCGTCGTTGGCCTTGGCCGCTATGTAGAGGCCGGTGAAAAACAGGAGCAGGAAGCAGGCAAGCAGCGCAACTCCGCCCACAAAGCCGTGTTGCTCGCCCATCACCGAAAAAATGAAGTCGTTGTGAACGATTGTAGACGGCAGAAACCCGAGTTCGTTCAGGGTATTGGGTGCCTTGAATCCCTTCCCTGAAAATCCGCCGGATCCGATGGCGAGGAGGGACTGGTTGATGTTCCATCCGTCTCCCAGCGGGTCGAGATCCGGATTCAGAAACGTCGTGATCCGCCGGTATTGGTACTCCCTCAGCCCGAAGTAAACAACGAGGGGAATGAT
>JBGSSC010000574.1:0-11555 GCA_041737265.1 Terrimicrobiaceae bacterium
TTGGTGAGCCTCCGGCGATCCCCTGAACGACCCGGATTTCCCCACCGGGCCTGATTGTAAAATTCGCTGGCCTTGGAAAGGCTGCGGATGCCGAAAGGGCTGCGAAAGTGCTCGGGAGACATCACATAACTTCGGATCATCCGCTCCGCCCGGTCGCTGGGAGCGATGCCGGCATAGAGAGGCATCAAGGCTGGGGAACTCAGGTAGGCAAAGCGACCCACATCAGACGGCAAGGAACCGACATCTCCGTCCAGCGTGGAACTGTAGGAAATCTGGCATCGTCCGGTTTGCAGGTTGTGGGCACCGTAGCTTCCGAGCTCGTCGTCCCACAACCAGTGGTTGACAGCGCCTTTCAGCGCGTCGGCACGCTCAAGATACTCTTGCTGCTTGTCTGTCTCGCCGATGGCCCCGGCCAGGAAACTCATGGAGCGGAGTTCGAGATAAAGCGACGAATTCAGTTCAGGAGAAAGGATGGAGTCCGGATCAGAACAAGTGGAGAGAACAATCTCGTTGTCGTAGGTATGATAGGCCTCTCTCCAGCGATAGAGTCCGTGGGGAGCGGCGTGTCTTGCTGTCCAATGCTTCAGATACAGTTCCAGTTTGGAAAATACTTCGGAGGTCCATGCCGTGTCCCCGGTGAGATCCAGATGGGTGGCTGCGTTCTGCGCAAGCCAGGGCCAGGCGTGCCATGGGCCGACCTGACCAATGCCTCCGGTTGAGATATTGATAATTGAAGGGATGAATCCCGTCGGAGTCTGGCAGGCGAGCATGTTGCCAAGGAACCACTTCATCTGGTCCGGTTCGCCGCCCGCCGCGAAGCGCAGGCTCATGTGATGATTGTCCCAGCAGTAGATGTACCCTGCGTAATGCTGCCCATAGCCCACGCCCAGCGCGGGGTACGGGAGTTTTCCTTGTTGGGGGTGAACGAGTTTCGGAAGAATCGACCGGATGTGGTCCCTTACTATCGCATGGTTCGAGTTTTTTTTTGCGGTTTGGTTCATATATATGGCAGGCTGCCGAGTGAATCGTGCCAAAGCATAATCAGCTTCGGCAGAGTGGTAAATGAACGGAACGAGTTAGTTGTGTATAATTTGGTTCAATG
This sequence comes from Terrimicrobiaceae bacterium, assembly GCA_041737265.1. Lineage (GTDB taxonomy): Bacteria > Verrucomicrobiota > Verrucomicrobiia > Chthoniobacterales > Terrimicrobiaceae > JBGSSC01. Next base: position 1,103 of record JBGSSC010000574.1, read on the forward strand.
GGTCGCCCTGACCCAGCGCCAAATCCCCGATCCTGCATGCGGAATTTTTTCACCCCTTGGATGGACCTTCAGTGGAAATGGAGCACCAACCCGGGTTGAATTCAAAAAATCAGGCGGAAGGGAGCTTTGCTACCGGGGAGAAAGTCGTGCATGATGTCTGCCAGGATGTTCCAAGAGGCAAAGTGATCGGCGTAAAGCCCCTCACCGGTTTCGGCATGAAAATTTTCCCGCATATAGCCGAATTGCCCGATGCAGCCTGCAAGCACTTTTTGAGTGTCGTCCGCCAGTGACCCGGCCTCATTTTCGAAGCCATAGTGAAGCAGCGCGTGGAAAACAAACCAGCTTAGGGGTATCCAGACCGGACCTTGACAGCTTGAATTGGTGAGCCTCCGGCGATCCCCTGAACGACCCGGATTTCCCCACCGGGCCTGATTGTAAAATTCGCTGGCCTTGGAAAGGCTGCGGATGCCGAAGGGGCTGCGAAAGTGCTCGGGCGAGAGCACATAATTCAGGATCATCTGCTCCGCACGGTCGCGGGGAGCTATGCCGGCATAGAGAGGCATCAAGGCTGGGGAACTCAGGTAGGCAAAGCGACCCACATCAGACGACAGGGAACCGACGTCTCCATCCAGCGTGGAGCTGTAGGAAATCTGACACCGTCCGGTCAGTAAGTTGTGGGCTCCGTAGCTTCCGATTGTGTCGTCCCACAGCAAGTGGTTGATAGCATCTTTGAGCGCGTCGGCACGATCGAGATACTCCCGCTGCTTATCCGTCTCGCCGATGGCCCCGGCCAGGAAGCCTAGGGAGCGGAGTTCAAGAAAGAGCAGCGAGTTCAGGTCGGGGGCAAGGATTGAGTCCGGATCGTGGCTGGTGGAGAGGACAATCTCGTTGTCGAAGGGATGATGAGCTTCTCTCCAGCGGTAAAGCCCGTGCGGAGCGGCGTGCCTTGCGGTCCAATGCTCAAGATATAGCTCCAGCTTGGGAAACACCTCGGCTACCCACCCGGTGTCCTTTGTAAGATCCAGATGGATCGCCGCGTTCTGCGCAAGCCAGGGCTGGGCGTGGAAAGGGCCCACTGCACCGATTCCGCCGCTTGCGATGTTGATGATCGATGGAATAAATCCCGATGGGGTCTGGCAGGCGAGCATGTTGCCAAGAAAATATTTCATCTGCTCGGGTGTGCCTTCTGCTGCGAAGCGCAGGCTCATGTGATGATTGTCCCAGCAGTAGATGTACCCTGCGTAATGCTGCCCATAGCCCACGCCCAAGGCAGGGTAGGGAAGTTTGCCGCTTTGGGAATGGATAAGTTTCGGAAGGATGGAGCGGATGTGACGGCCGACCACTTCCCGATTTGGGACCGTTACTGTTTCTGGGTGACTCATGAAGTCGGCAGGCTACCGTTCGTTTTGATACAACTCCGAAGTAAGGCTTCCATACGCCGGAGGACTGCATCCTTCCGTATGAACAGGCCGGTTGCACCAGATGAAGGTTTCCGCCGCCAGGCATCCACACACCCTGCCCCACTCCAAAGCAACGAGACGGTGGCCGAAATCCGGCCTCCTCCAGTGGGGCATCTGGCATTCATGCTTGCCAATGAGTTCCATTTTCCGGTCCAGAAAGGGCGAACAATCCACATAAGTCTCGAAGCGCCGGAAGGCGGGGCCGTATTTTGTTTCATCGTCAACCCAATAGAGCAGCCCGCCCCGATATCCCCGCTCCCAGGCCTTCCAATACGCGTTGGTCACCAGAAGTGCCGTGCCGAAGTGCTCCGGATTGTGGGTCGCAACAGTGTGCGTGAAAATACACTCGGGGTCTCTTTCCAGGATGATGGCTGCGAGGCCTTCCACCGCGTTGGGGTCTTCGCCGGCTGTGATGATGCTCGGAGTATCTGCTGTTGTGGTGGGAGGGACGGGAGCTCCATACCTGAGTTCCACCATCTCGAGTTTTTCGTTCCGGTAATGGCGCTGGGGGTAATCGAGGTGGATCGCCTCGGTGTTCCACTCGCGCGCTGCGTTCGCACACTCCCGCTTCCTGCGGGCCATCATCTCCGTCGTTGGCTCTTCACGAGACACGATGTTGCCGGAGGCATCCAGGCTGCCGACGCTGCCGGACATGTTGTTTGTGGACATGATGTAGACGATATCGTATCCGTGGCGGAAGTACTTCTCGAGGGTTCCTCCGGCTTGGTTTTCAATATCGTCTGCGTGGGCACCAATGGCCATTATGGACGGCGTTTTCTTATAGGGTGTTGTTCTCATTTTGGAATGGTTTTGGGTTTGTTATCGCATCAAAGACTTTGAGCGAATGCCAGCATGTCATCAAAAGCCGCGCGTTGCTGCCGGCACCCAAGGGAATAGAGAAACCCGTCCGTCTGCGGGCGGGTCGTCGAAATAAAGTGAGCGAAAAGTAAACATCGGGTCAGCTCATTAAAAATTTGATCAACTCCCCGCAGTCTTCGGACATCACTAAGTTTTCGCTGCAGCCCAGTCGCTCGAAAACGCGTTGGGGCCAAGTCCAGTTGTTGTGGCCGGGGTAGAGCAGCGCTGTGCGCCTTGGGGCCAGAAGCCCGACAGCATGCGTCACCTCGATCACCCTCAGGATACCGGGAATCGGGGCTCCCTCCGCGTGGGTGGCGGGCAAATCCTCGATCAACACGCCGGCGATGCGCTCCTCGAGCAGGGCGGCATAAAGGACGGCCACCGCGTTTTCCCCTTTCCCGTGAAGATAAACATCCACACCTTGGAAAATCTCAAGCCCGAGGAGATGGCTGACAGCGAGCAGAATGTCTTCGATAACCATCGTGACAGGGGTCTGCCCTGTGAGGATCATCGCCCGCATCAGGGAAACTTGGGCATCGGGGTAGTGCGCGCCCGCGGGTGGTTGTGACACACGCCGGACGGGGTAATGCTGGCCGGAAAGTCTTGGCTCGAACCCGCCAAAGGATGCGAGCTCCCCGGCGAGCCCAACCCTGGCCCATCCGTTCATGACGCTCTCCCCGGCACCCGCCACGCTTAAGAGCAGCTTCGTGCAGCCTATCCGATGCCTTACGTCCAAAGCAATCCGGACTCCTCCCACAGACCCAAGATGTCGGGTCTGGAGCCATTCGCCTTGGTTCCATGCTTTGTCCAACGTGAAATAGGCTTCTTCCTTCTCTTCCGGGAGGCGAAGTGCTTCCAAGGCTTTAAGGCGGATATGCGTCAAGTCGTCGACGGATTTCGGCAGGGGAATCGTCGAGCGGACGCAGAGCAACTCGGGCAAAATATCCACCCGGTTCGGTTGCGGTGGTGTTCCTTGGAAAACACAGACGTCTGTTTCAGAAAATTCCTTTTCACCCCTGGGATTCGCGGGGTGGGGCTCGCCTGCGACATGCAGGTCGAACCAGTCTTGCGTGGCTTTTTCGAACACCGGATGGTCCTCATGTCCGCAAGCATGTGTAAGAAGACGGCAGTTGTCTTCCACCCCATACAGCTTGTAGATCCTCCGGGTCCGCTCCACGAAGGCTGCGGTTTCCTCGGGGTAAAAAATCGAATCAAGATCCCCGAAACAAAATAGTGCAGGACGCGGTGCAATGAGGGCAGCGTACTCGGAAAGGTCACGTCCGAATAAATTGTGCGGATACATGCAGTCGCAGTGACCGGACAAACGCCGGTTCACAACGGCATCCTTCGGTGTGCTCAGGCCACACAGGGTGGACAGCGCGCGGATATCCTCACCAAGAACAGCGGTGTAAAAACTGCACGCGCCCCCACCGGAAATGCCGGTTACACCGATCCGCCCTGCGTCCACAGCGGGATCGCTCCGCAGGACTTCCAATGCGCGCAGTGCGTTCCATGCCTCTGCTCCTGCTGGGGTGTATCCCATAGCCAGCCATGCATCCAGCTTTCCCATCAACGAGCCGTGGTGTTCGCCGGGGTTGTCGTGTTGTTCTATCGTATCGAGAATCAGGCACACATAACCGCGCCTCGCCCACATGATTGCACTGGCCTGGTAATGCCAGAGTCCGATCTTGGCATGGCCGCATACATAGAGAACGCCGGGTGCTGGTTTTTCAGGCAGGGGATCCGGATAATAAATGGCCCCCGAACTCCAGCAATCGGTCAATATTTGAAAGCCTATATTCCGAGCGCGGAAGCCCGGCCCGGATAGCGTGGAGAATTCCCTTGTGGCCGGATCGCAAATCTCCGGACGCGGATCAAGCCCGAGGCAGCGCCAAAACTCACGCCGCCTCTCCTCCCGCACGTTTTTCCAGTCATCGAGGGTCGCAATTCCCTCAAATGCGCCGTCGGTAAAGCGCCCGATCCTTCGCCGCAGGCTCTCTTCGATGTCGATTCCGATTAATGGATTGTTCATATTCTGTTACTCTGGAAGTGCCCCTTTGCCATGCTCGGGCAGACAAAAGTGCGGGCACTTGACCGCGACCGAGTAGTAGGTGTCCACCATGTTGGCAATGCGAATTTTGCATGTCTGGGAAAGCAGTTGGAAAGCCTCCCAACGGTCGAAACCAAAATCTGACTCCATCCAATGCACAACATCGCGCGTGGCGATACGAACGGCGTCCTCAAGCGGTCTGGCGCTGCCGATGGACATGATATGGTTGGGTGATATCACCCGCGGCCAGTTGGTTGCCTGCCCCTTGATCAGTTGAAACGTGACCTTGATGCTGCCCGCCATTTCGCAGGCAACGCCACACAGTTCGCCGTCCCCCTGTGCGGCATGGAGGTCGCCGACCATAAAATGCGCCCCTGGGGCACGGACGGGAAACAGGACGGTGTTGCCAGGGCAGATATCCGCGCAATCCATGTTTCCACCGTGGTTGCCCGGAGCCAGGGAGGAAATTGCCTCAATTTCGGGCGCGGTTCCCATGGTGCCCGCAAAAGGCTGGTAGGGGATCTTTACGTCGTGATTAAGATGCACGTGTCCATCCTTCAGCGGATAGATCCACACCTTTTCAGGAAGCGGATCGTGCAGCAGAGCGGTCTGCGGGGTCTCAGTGAGAGCACCGAAATGGGGGATCAGCGCACTCCAAACCCAATCGAAGGCCGGGGCAATTTCATGGATTTCCACCGCCAGCGTGTCGCCGGGTTCTGCTCCATCAATTATTATCGGGCCGGTCTGCGGGTTGAGAAACGGGTACTTCAGCTTCTCCGAGGGGAGATCGGATGCTTGGCGGATGCAATTGTCCACGGAGTCCGGGCAATGGATCTCAACTTTCTCGCCCGGTGCGACCTTCTTGAGAGGTGGGTGATGAGCACCATATGTATAGACCCGTTGCGGCGGGGGATGAATCTGTCGGACCGTTTTCAATATAAAGTCTGACTTGGGATTGTGTTTCCGCATTCCGCTTATTTGAAGCGGTCCAAGCGTCCCTGCTGGGCGACGACCAGTGCGTCGAGAACTTCCCTCGCCTCACGGAAATCCCGGATCATCGGATCGCTCGCCAGCGCCTGAAGGGCTTTGCGGCGGCTGCCCTCCGCTGCGGCATCGATAATCAATTCGTTGGCGTAGATTTGGGCCAACGTCCATCGCGCGGCCTGTGGAGGCATCTCTCCCACGCAAACGGAACTCGCACCGTGCATCCCCACCACCGCTTTCAATTCCACAACCGCCCAGGGGGGCAGGTTGCTCACCGCGCCGTTGTTGCGGGTATTCACCACGTGGAGCATGTCCGGGCCGAATTTCAATGCCTGGATTTGCCGCCCCATCGCTTCCGGGCTTTGCCGTTCGGGAAGCAACAGCGGTGAGTCACCCGCTGCCCTTGCGCGTATTTCGGAGGCCTCCCTGGTGAGTTCCTCAGTGAGCTTGCCTTCCGCAATCATGTGGGAACGCCACTTCATTCCATAAGGAATGGTTTCCACGCTGTCGGCCACTCGGGCGTGGGGGAAAAATTCGATGATGTGGCGGTCTCCCCCGATCATATAGAGGTCGGTGATTTCGAGCAGCTCTTTGGTGAAGTGACGCCCGTGTGGCATTTCGCGCTCCAGGATCCGTTTTTTGAGCAGCGGATAGACGTCGGAACCCCGGTGCCGCAGCGAAAGAAGCCAGACCATGTGGTTGATTCCGGCCACGGTGAAATCCAGTTCGGTTGCGGGAACCTCCAGCATCTGGGAAAAGGTCAACATGGCTCCTGCCACGTTGTGACAATATCCCACACATTTGATTTTCGAGTATTTCCCCACCGCCCGGCAGATCGCACCCATGGGATTGGAGTGGTTGAGCAAGACGCACTCGGGGCAGCGTTTTTCCATCTCCGCCGCGATCTCCAGATAGATCGGAATGATCCGCAATCCCTGCGAAATGCCCGAAGGCCCGACGGTGTCGCCGGTCGTTTGCATGATGCCAAACCTAGCCACCGCTTCGACATCCAGCCGGTGCCAGGCGAATCCCGGTCCGTGGACGCCGATTGATGAAACCGCCGCGCCGGCACCATCAAGGGCTTCGGCAAGTTCGGTGGCAACGATTAGCTTCAGACCAGCTTTGAAGTGGGCGGAGATGCGTTCACCCAGCGCGCGGATTATTTCCACGCGCTCCGGGTTGATGTCGTAGAGACAAATTTCCGACCCGTGAAGATACTCTGTTTGTGAGATCTCCAAAAGGACAGATTCGAAAAAGTGGCTGCCGGCGCCGAGGAAGGTAATTTTCATCAAGTGGGAATGGGTGTGTGTTTGGGTGAAATCGTCGGGTTTAGGCAGCCGGACCTTGGAGCCGACCGCCGGATCGGCGACGCAAGCCATTGGAGTCGACGCGGAGGCCATCCCCCACCAGGTAGAGAAAATAATCGACCTGATCCTTGTGTGCTAATGAACTGTGAAATAGAAAAACCTGGCGGGGCTGTCCTGCCGGAGCCCGCCGCCGGCAACCAACGCGAGTTGCTCTTCTCCTGCCGTGAATTCATCAGCGGCAAACGTTAGGGGAAACACGGAACATAGTAAACGATTATATTTGTATTGACTTCGTAAATTTTTGAAAGACTGTGCTGGGATGCTTCGTCGACCCTCATGGCATTGGAGGAGCCCGATGTTCGCCAGCCACCGGGGGGCAGCGCTGGTGGTGGTTCTGGCGATGTTGTTACTCATGCTCGGGCTGATCATGGCGTTTTTCTCGCGGGCTGTTCAGCAACGCCAGACAAGCAAAGCGAGTTCGGAGAACCTGCTGGCAGGCCAGCTTTCCCAATCGGCGCTGGAATATATTTTATCTGATCTTCATCAGGAAATCGTTTCCGGCTCGGCAAAGGTGAGCGATGATGGCATCGCCCCGGGTGGTGTTGAAGTGTTCCGTCCGGTGATATCCAACTCGGGCGACATTACGGGAAATCCCGTTAACTCTCCGGTTCCTGTGGCCCTTTCGATGATTCCGCAGCGCTCGGGGACTTCGGGTAACGGCACTCTATTCAAGCTAAGCCGGCATGGAGTTCCATTTTTTGCCGGGGGGGAACTCCGTGCATCCAGCGCCTCCACGGGTGACAGTGGTTTCAAGGGCCGCAAGATAAGCCCCGAGCGCTGGCTGAGGCCGCGGCTGCTTCGGACTGACGAGGAGCCAGCACTTCTCAACCAACCTCCAGACTGGATCTATCTCAGCCGGGATGGGAGCACGCCGGCTGAGCTCTCCGGGACACCTCTGCAGCAGGCGGCGGATTCCGCTGCAGGGAATGGCCTGCATGTGATCGGACGTTTCGCCTACGCTGTTTATGAGGTGGGAGGGTTGCTGGACATCAATGTGGCGGGGAACCTGCTTCCGCCGTCGGAAAATCTTCGCAGAGGGCGGCTGCATCAGGTGAATCTGGCCGATGCGGCAATGGGGATGAATGCAACGGGGGCCGGTGCGTTTCTTTCCGGTTGGCGCTCTCCTGTAAGTGGAACCAATGCGCAGGCGCTTTTTGATCCAGCGAGGGACTTCCGGAGAGTTCCGGCAGGAGATCAGGCCTTCGTGGGACGCCAGGATCTGCTCAACTACTCGTTGCGCCCCGGCACTCTCATCCCTTCCACGGCGCTCCCCCTGCTGACGACTTTCAGTCGCGGGCTGGACTCTCCCCACTGGGAGCCAAGCCCGTGGAGACCGAAATTGGCACCCGGTCCCGGTGAGCCCGATCCTGATGAATTGAATCCGGGCCTGCTGGGCATTCGATTCTCTTCGGAGACCGACCTTGATCGCGGCGGGGATGCCCCGGTTCAGGTGGCAGCAGGGACTCCCGTGATGCCCCGCCGGTTTCCTTTGGGCAAATTGTCGCTCTTGGAGGAGGCCACTCCCGATCCCGACAGCCTGCGCTATTATTTTGGTCTTGAGCGCCGAGGGAACGGCCTGTGGGAGTATGTGGAACACACGGGAGGCAGGATTAAACGGTTGGCAGAAGTCGCCGCAGAGGGACGGGAGCCCAATTTCTTTGAGGTGTTGCAGGCATTCATCCATACGGATTCCCTCGGAAAGGCAGGAGGCAACAGCCAATCCCGCGACGAAGAGCAGGATGCCCTGAGAAATCTTCAGATCATGCGCATCGGTGCCAATATCATCGACCAGTGGGACGCGGATGACATTCCCACCGTGATTCGCTATCCCTCCGGCAACCCCGGAGAATCGCTCGATGCCTATGGAACAGAAAACCTGCCCTACATCAGCCAGATGGGAGTTACGGTCTTCCGTCCACCCTACAACCGGGATTTATTTCAGATCTGGGGGTTGTTCGACGTCTGGAATCCGCACCAAAACGCCGCCACCCCGCCGAATGGCATCGAGGAGTTCCGGATTATTCCTGTTTCGGGCAGGGCGAGTGCCATGTTTTGGTATTCAGTTATCACCCCCATTTACACTTACTACGTGATCGATGGTGGGCGGGGCTATATCCCATCTGAGAGTATCGTGGCCCTGCATGAATCCCATGGGAAGGAGTTAACGTTCCCCAGTGGCACCGCTTACATTGAACCGACGACGGTCCGGGGCGGAACAGAACCAACCGCAGCGGAGGATTTTCCCGGCCTGCTCCTCGTGGAAAACGACGTGGCCGCCTCGGGGCTGGATCCGCTCATCAAGCCGCGCGGCCAGCGGCCGATCGCCATGCAGCGCAGTCTGAATGGGCTCATGGACCTCGTCTCGCCCTACCAAGCCACGGGACCGGCTCCCGGGGAAAATGCTCAGGGCGACCGGATTTACGAGCCCGGAGTCGCGATCACGGGCTTTGATCCGGTTGCATGGAATGCGAGCCCTCCCCTTCCTGGGGATGGCGTCGTCCTGGTACCCACGGCGATCTATGCGAATTATGGCGTGAAGACCGCCAACCACACATCATTGCTTCTGGAGCCCACTGCGCCCCTCAACTTTGAGCTCCAAGCTCGCGTCGGCGGGCAATGGCGCACCTACCAGAAGTTCGACAGCTTCAACACCCGCTCGACCCTTATCGTCAACCTGTGGGACAGGATTCCGAACCGCACCCAGCTTTTGCAGAACACCCACTATGCCGCACCGAATCCGAACATGACCGCGACGTTCTACCCGTGGCGGGGGCAGGGGGTCACGGACAGCGGCGGCGGCACGGTGGACTCGTGGATTAAGTTTGATCCGCGCAGCCGCCGATGGGGTGCATCGCGGGTGCTTCGCGACGCGCTGGGCAATTCCCCTCACGCGACCGATGTGCCGTGGGATTATTCAGAAACCATATCGCGCTGGGTCACGCCTCGCGAAACTCCACAAACCGGAGTCAGTGGAACAGTGCAGGAATCCTTCGGGGCTTTCGGCTTTCAATTCATGCCCCGTCCGGGTGGGACCGCCCCGCTTCTCAAAGCATGGGGAGGCGCTGCGACCAACAATCCGGATCCGGCAGTTCCCAATGCCCAACATCCGCTTCGCTACGCCGACCGCGACGGCGTGATTCGGCCGGCTGACGGCTACTTTGGTACACGACCAACAGTCGTCGGGCGTATAGAAGACCGGTCGGTTATTCTGAACCGTCCGTTCCGATCCGTTGGGGAGCTGGGATATGCCTTCCGCGACCTGCCATGGAAAACACTCGACTTCGCGTCCCGTTACTCCGGTGACCTCGGCCTGTTGGATGTTTTCACTCTGGAGGAAAGTCCCGACGCCTTCCCCGTGATCGCCGGAAAGGTCAGCCTGAATACGGCCACGAAGGAGGTGCTCACCTCTCTGATCCAGAACTCGCTGGAACGGGAACTCGATGAAAGCCAGACACTCGCCCGAGCCGAAGCGGAAACCATCGCGGCGGCAATTGTTGCCGAGCGGGATGGCAACGGCCCCTACTTGAATGTCTCGGACCTCATCCCACGCGTTTTTCATCCGCCAGGAGGGGGCGGCCCGCTCGCTGGTTCGACACGCAAGGAAGCCCGTGAAACTGCCATGCGAAGTCTCTCCGCTCTCACCGAAACCAGAGTCTGGACGTTCCTTGTCGATTTGATCGTGGAACGGGGTCGGTTCCTCCCCCGCGCGTCCTCGCCCTCCCAATTCGTCACGA
>JBGSSC010000580.1:0-5891 GCA_041737265.1 Terrimicrobiaceae bacterium
GAAAAGCGGTTGCCCTGCCGGACAAGCTGCTAAAACTTCCGCTGCGCGGAAGGAAAATCCCAGGGGCGAGGAAAAAGGTAATCGAGATCATGGCCGCCCGATTCGTCAGAGTAGACCGCGATCCGCAGCTTCTCCTTCCCCCGGATATGAGGCCGTGGGTGCTCAAGGAATCTTAATGACTTTTCGCAACGAAAAGTCCCACACTCCCGCTTCGGATGAATATCATCATTCTTGGCGGCGGGGAGATCGGCCTTCATATGGCCGAGTTGTTTTGCTCACAGGACCACAATGTCTCGTTGATCGAGCGGGACGAGCGGGTGGTTGCGGAAGCCAACGACAAGCTGGATGTCCGGGTGATCGAGGGAAACGGCGCTTCGGTCACCGCGCTTGAGGAGGCGGGAGTCTCCGAGTGTGACGCCTTTTTCGGACTTGCGAGCAGTTCCAGCACAAACCTCGTAGCGGCATCTCTTTCCAAGGCCCTCGGTGCAAAAAAGGCCGTTTGCCGCGTTCACAGCGAGGTTCAGCAGGAACAATGGCTGTTTGATTTCCGCGGCCGCTTTGATGTCGACCACCTGTTTAGCTCGGAGCGCCTTGCGGCGGTTGAGCTGGCCAAATATATCCGCAACCCCGACTGCCTCGTGGTCGAGGAGATCGCGCGGGGACGCATCGAATTGCAACAGATTCAGCTTCCCGCCGAGAGCCCGGCGGTGAACCGTCCTCTGCGGGATTTGGAGATTCCGGCCCGTGTCCGGATCGGTTCCGTTCACCGCGGCGGCGTGGTGATTGTGCCCGATGGGGAGGAATCCCTGCTCGCCGGAGATGTTGTCACGGTCTTCGGAGCCTCGCGCGCCATCGAGTCTCTGGCACCGCTGCTTCGCGGCCGGCCGGCTCCGGGCGATGACGTGCGGGTTGTTATTTTTGGAGGAGGTGCTTACGGGTTTGCCCTCGCTCAGATTCTGGAAGGCGGCGGGCGTTTTCGCACCCGGATCTTCGAAAAAGACCCCAAGCGCTGCGCCCATCTGGCAAGTGTGCTGCAGCGCACGACCCTCATCAACGCCGACGCACCTTCCGTACGCCAGCTGCGTGAGGAACAGGTCGGTGAGGCGGACTTCTTTGTGAGCGCCACTCCCGATGACGAAGATAACGTGATGACCTGCCTGCAGGCAAAAGATCTGGGCGTCGGTCACTGCCTGACCCTTGTGCACCGGGCCGATTACGCGGATGCGGTCACCCGGGCAGGTCCCCGCTTGGGCATCCTCGGTGCGGTGAGCCCGCGGGTGGCGACGGGCCGCGACCTCGTTCGATTTGCGACTTCCGATCGGGTTCACACGCTTCTGACCCTCCCCGGGGACATTGAAGTGGTGGAATTCGTTGTCCGGGCGGGCGGGCCATTGGAGGGGAAGCGGGTGGACGGCGTGACATGGCCCAAAGGCTGCGGTCTCGTTTCGCTGTCAAGCGGCTCATCGGCGGTTGTTCCGGCAGCCGGTGATGTTTTCAAAGCAGGGGACGTGGTAGCGGCACTCGTTTCGGTCCCTGCTCGAAAGGCTCTTTCCCGGATCACGGCTTAGCAGCCTGTCGGACTTGAAATGAAAACGGTTTGTCTCGTTGATAACTTTTTCGTAAACATTCCAATCGGACTGCAAGGTCCGACAGCCTGCTAGGCATGAATTACCGCCTTCTCAGCCGGGTTCTCGGGTTTCTTCTCCTGTTGGTCGCTGGTGCGATGTTGGCATGCGAGGGCTACACGCTCATTGGCGATGTCGATGTGGAACGCCACGATCTCGCACTGGCAAAATCTTTTGTTGTCACAGCCATTGCCGGTTTGGCCCTCGCTCTCTTCGGGCGAAGATCGGGCAAGGAGATCCTCCGGAAGGAAGCGATCGCCATCGTCGGCGTCGGCTGGCTTTTGTGCACCGTGGCGGGAGCGCTCCCTTACGTTCTCTGTGCGCCGGGGCTGAGTCCGGTTTCCGCTTTCTTCGAGTCGGCCTCGGGATTTACGACGACCGGCTCCAGCGTGATCGCCGACCTTGACCGCTTTCCGCGCTCGATCCTTCTGTGGCGGGCAACGACCCAGTGGCTTGGAGGGATGGGGATTCTGGTTCTCTTTGTCGCACTGCTTTCGAATCTGGGAGTTGGCAGCAAGTCCCTGATGCGCCACGAATCCTCCGCCCAAAGCGGCTACGGGTTCCACTCCCGCATCCGGGAAACGGCGCTGCGCCTCTGGCAGATTTATACAGGCCTGACCATCGTCTGCGTTGCCGGACTCACTCTTTTTGGGATGAGTCTTTACGATGCCACCCTGCACGCTTTTGCCGCCATCTCAACGGGCGGGTTCAGTTCGCAGAACACGAGCGTCGCTTATTACGCGAGCGCAGGCATCGACGCCTGGCTCTGCCTGTTCATGGTCCTTGGGGGCGCGAGCTTCCCCCTCATTGCCTGGTTGCTTCGCGGCGGATTTTCCCGGGTGCGGCGGGATGAGGAACTGCGCCTTTATCTGGCCTTGATCGCCTCGGCCACGGCCGTCGTGACCCTCGACCTCGTGCTTCGTTCCGGTGAAGGCTTTGCACGCGGGCTGCAGGTGGCCTCGTTTCAAGTGATTTCCATCATGACGACCACCGGCTTCGTCACCGCGGACTTCGATCTCTGGCCGACACTTTCGCAGGCGATCCTCGTCATTTTGATGTTTGTCGGGGGGTGCTCGGGGTCCACCTCGGGCGGAATCAAGGTCAGCCGGGTGGCGGTCTTTTTCCGCGCTGCCGGACAACAACTCCTCAATTCCTTCCGCCCAAATCAGCATGTTGCCATTCGCCTCAATGGGGAACGGTTGGACGAATCCCACATCAATAAAGCCCTTTTCTTTCTAGCCCTCACCGCGTTTGTTGTGGCCCTCTCCACACTGGCTGTGACCATTCTCGAACCCACGCTCGATCTGGTAAGCACATTTACGGCGGTTGTGGCAGCTCTCTTCAACATCGGCCCGGGCCTAGGAGAAGTCGGCCCCACGAGAAACTTCGCGTTCCTCAGCATGCCTGCGCAAATGCTCCTGGCGATGCTCATGATCCTAGGCCGCCTTGAGTTTTTCGGAATTCTCGCACTGTTCCTGCCCGCCCTCTGGCGGAGGTATTGAGTGCTCAGCGCTTCAGAGCCGTGTAAAAAATGTCGTGGCTTGGCTGCCTCCGTCGGAGGTTGCCCACCGCGGGATGGTGCAAATCTGAACGATCCCTCTTGACATGAGATCCATGTCGACATCATAATGCCAACATGACACGGACCCAGATCCAACTTCCCGAGCCGCTCTTCCGGCGCTTAAAGCAAGTAGCGGGCGAGCGGGACTGGTCGCTTGCCGAGCTAGTGCGGCGCGGCATGGAAGCCTACGTGCAAACATGCCCCGAGGTGACCGGCAGCCGCGGGACATGGACGATGCCGGTCTTGCGGGGAAGCGGCGGACATCTGGTCGACCCTGCGGCAGTCAGCGCCGAAGCGAACGCCATCGAGACGCGCAACAAGTGCTGACCGCCGACACCAACATCCTCATTCACGCAGCGGATCCCGACTCGTTGCACCACTCCCGGGCGCGGGAGTTTTTTGTCGGAGTTTCCAATGCTGGCGAGGAATTCGTATTGTGCGAGTTGGTGCTCATCGAGCTTTACATGCAGTTACGTAACCCCGCCGTGTTTGCGAAACCATACAGCGCAAGGGAGGCGTCTGATTACTGCCTTGCATTGAAACAAAACCCTCTCTGGCGGTGCGTGGACTACGACCCCGCGATCTCTGACGGATTATGGAAATACGCCTCTTCAACCAGAGCGGGCTTCCGTCACATTATTGACGCCCGCCTTGCCCTGAGCCTGCGCCATCACGGGGTGGATCGGCTGGCCACCGTCAACGTGAAACACTTCAAGGAGTTTGGGTTCACGCGCGTCTGGAATCCGCTCGCGGATTGATGCCGCCACCGCAGGAACGACGATGCTTGCGACCGGCCGCATTCGCCGGCGGATTTTGCTTCGGAAAATGCGAAATCCATAATTTCCAAACATCTTGTGGGCAGGAAGTTGTGATTGGTCTCCAAAAAATGTTGTGCATGATGCGCCTCATTCAAGCGATAAGAGATCAATGAACGACAACCGAGAAATCGAGCTTTCACGGGATTGCGACGCAATCCAGATCCCGAGTGGCAATCCGATCGTATTGCCCATGGGAACCGCCGTCATCGTGACCCAGTCCCTCGGCGGAACCTACACAGTCGCAACTCCCGGTGGTCTCGCCCGCATCGAGCTGAAGGATGCCGACGCTCTGGGCCTTTCCACAACGCCCGGCGAGGAATCCCTGAAAGTCAAATCCGAGGGGCCGATCGAGGACGCGGTCTGGTCACAGCTCAAAACTGTTTTCGACCCGGAGATCCCGGTAAACGTTGTGGATCTCGGTCTCATCTACGACTGCAAGGTGATCGAAAAGGACGGCGGCGGCAAATCGGTGCTTGTGCGGATGACGCTCACAGCGCCGGGTTGCGGCATGGGTCCCGCCATCGCGGCAGACGCGCGTTCGCGCATTCTCGCACTTGAAGGCGTCGACGATGCCGAGGTCGAACTCGTCTGGGATCCGCCATGGAACCAGTCCATGATCAGCGAAGAGGGCCGGATGAAGCTCGGTCTGGTCTGAGGCATCTCCCGCCGGGAAGCACGGGATTCGGGTTTCATTTCCCGGCCGGAACCATTAACGATACAAAAATGCACGACCCCGAAAGGACGATCGAATTTGAATTTGTAAGGGCCACCGAGAATGCGGCGCTCAACACGCTGCACTGGCTGGGCCGGGGCGAAAAAGAAAAGGCCGATGCCGCCGCCTGCGACGCGATCTACGGAGTCTTCGACCTTGTAGATATCCGCGGGGAGGTCGTCATCGGTGAGGGGATCAAGGACAACGCACCGGGCATCTTTCTTGGAGACCGGTTGGGGACATGGAAAGACGGCACGCCTCGCTTCGACATCGCCCTCGATCCGATCGATGGAACCAGCAACATCGCCAACGGCCTTCCTAACTCGATTTCCGTGATGGCTGCCAGCGCGGTGGCAGACAATTCCCCGCGCACCATGCGGAATATCCCGACGTTCTACACTCAGAAGCTCGCCTACGGCCCGGATGTCGTGCAGGCCATCGAGCAGGGCATGGAACCGTTCAATCTCGACACTCCGCTTGAAATCATGCTGCCAAGAGTGGCGGACGCCCTGCAAAAGAGGGTCAGCGAGCTTGTGATCATGACTTTAAACCGTCCGCGTCACGCCGACTTGATCGCCTCAGTTCGCAAGGCAGGCGCTGCACTGCGTCTGATCACGGACGGTGATATTGCTGCGGCCGTGACCCCCTCACTGCCCGACCCCTCGGTGGATCTCTATATCGGGATCGGCGGAGCTCCGGAGGGAGTGCTGTCTGCTGCGGCGCTCAAGGCTCTTGGCGGCGAGCTCCAGCTCCGGATGTGGCCGCGTGATGACGAGGAACGCCGCCAGGTTCGGGAAACCACCAGCGAGGAGGACATGGCCCGGATTTATTCCTCCGACGATCTGGTCTTTGGCGACAGTGCGATTTTTTGTGCGACAGGCATCAGCCACAGTTCATTGCTTCCCGGTGTGCGCCTCGTTGGCGGAAAGGCGATCACGCATTCGATCCTCATGCGCGCGAGGAGCCGAACAGTGCGATACATCCGGGCGATCCACGATCTCGGCACGAAAACCATTCACTTGCGGAGTGACTCGGGCGAGCACGGTCTGCGCGAGGAATTGAAATAAGGCCATGGACTGGCAGCTTTGGGCTCTCTTCGGTTTGGCTGTGGTCGTGTTGCTGGCAATGGACCTCGGGGTCTTCCAGAAAGGCCATCAGGAAATCTCAATCCGTCA
>JBGSSC010000599.1:0-3484 GCA_041737265.1 Terrimicrobiaceae bacterium
TCTCCGGCTCGGGGCGATCCGGTGGCGGAGTTGGAGGTGGGGTGGGTGGAGGCGTGGGCGGGGGAGGCGGCGGCATGATGTTCACCATGCTTACTGTCGAGCGTTTCTTTGGTTTCTCCTTAGGGGAGAGGAAGGCCCAAGCGCCTGCGCCTATGCAGAGGATGGCAACAACGATGATGGCAACCCGGTGCTTCTTGAAGAAGCCGGGTTCCTGATCGTCGTCATCGTCCTTCCAGTCGCTCATTTCGGACCGACTGTGGCCAAACCGACTTGAGTGATTCCGAGGCGTCCGCACACATCGAGCACGTCCATGATGCCCTGATATTGGGTTTGCCGGTCACCGCGCACGACGACAGGAAACTCGGGGTTCGCGGCTTTGTGCTGCTGCAGGCGTTGTTCCAGTTCCTGGATTGTGACCGGGACGGTATCCAGCGCGATCTTGCCCTCGTTGTTGACGGTAATGGCACGGCTTTTGGGACCGCCGATCTCCGGCGGCTTGGTGGACGATCGCGGAAGATCGACCTTCATTCCCTGCACCCCGGCCGTCGTCATGATGATAAAAATCAGCAGGAGAACCAGATAAAGGTCCACCATGGGAGTGACGTTGATATCGTCGTAGGATTTGTCGTCGCCGGCGTCCATTATTTCGTGACCCTTGCGGCCGGTTGTATTTTATCTTCTGCCGAGGGAGGTTCCTGCTTGAGGATGGCCTCTTCCGGCGTGCGGATCTGGCGGATGGGCACCGGCAACATCGATTCGCCCGGAGGTGGATAAAACTCGGCGACCTTGGCAACAAACTCGTCGATGAAGACTTGCATAGCCGCGATGGATGCTTTGATGCGGGTATTTAAAAAGCTGTACATAAACAGCGCTGGGATCGCGACCAGCAGCCCGACCGTTGTCGCAAGCAGCGCACTGGCGATGCCCGGTGCAATCGAGTTGACGTCCACCTCGCCGGATTTCGCAATGATCGCGAAGGTGATCATAACGCCCACCACCGTCCCCAGCAGGCCGACGTAGGGTCCGCCGGCGATGCTCACGGTCAGGAAAACGATGCCCTTATTGAGGCGGTGTTGTTCGTGGACGAGGCTCGAGTCGAGGGCGGCACGGATCGCCTGGATCGATCGTGCGGAGAGCCCTTGGCCCTTATTTTTGCCTTTTCCAAGGCGGTGTTGGATTTCTTCCACTCCTACATGGTAGACGTGGTAAACGGGCGAGTCGGCCAGCAAGCGAAGAGCCTTCTTGCCGAGTTGGCCTTTGAACGATTTTGCCGCCTGGGGATCGTCCAGGTCCATCGCCGTGAGATCAGTGGCGACTTCTCTCCAAAGCGTCTGAAATGCGTCGTTGCCTTTCTGGATTTTGCCGAGGGTAACAAACTTGCTCACCGCGACCGACCAGCCGATGATCATCATGATCACGCATACGATGACGGCAATCCAGCCGTCGAACATCATGTTGTTGGCGATGTCGCCGAAAAGCATAACGTGCTCCAAGGCGTGGTTGTGCCCTCCGCCGTGGCCGCCTTCCCCTTCTCCAGGTACAAGCAGCTTGTTGGAGGCTTCCGAGCCCGACTGGTTGAGTGCCGCAAAAGCAACTGCCCCTGAGGGCGTGGCGGCTTTTTCCATTCGCATCTCATCGATCTCGCCTACAAACCGGGTGTTGGAAGAGGCGGATCCGGCGGCATCCCCGCCGAGGTAAAATGGGGTGTTCATTGCCGGCAGAGTGCCGGAGAGTTGCCCATATTCCTTGCCGTTGACTGACAAAACGATGGCCCCCTCCTTGGCCACGATATCCAGGCGGGTCCATGCCGTTTCCGAAACCGGGTCACCGGACTCCGTGCGCGCGGGGGAGCCGTCTTTGACGAGTTCGACGAAGGGGACCCCCGCATTGATGCCGACGCGCAGGGCGTTGGGTCCTTCACTGCGGCTGAGCACGATGGCATTTTCCACTGCACCGGAACCTTTCACCCAGGCCGACCACGCCCAATCCTGGCCGGGCTGCCATTCGAGGGAAGCCGAAGCGGGGATTTCGATGGGATCTGCTCCCAGCAGGCGCATGCCCGGCCCGATGAGCGAGCCTTCGGAAACTGTGCCCGAAGCGATGGCGGTGTTTCCGTTCGGGGTGGCGTCCTTCGGAGGGGTGCCTCGCTCGCTGAAGTTGTAAGCCAGAAGCGTCGTCTCCGGATACGTCTTGCTGGGATCCGGTCCGTTGTCGGCGGCGGGTTCAGGGTTCCCGTAGTAAACAAAGATCTCTGTCTTGCCGTCGGCTGCGACGTCGGGCACGCGGACCCACGCGATGCCCTCCAGCATGAGTGCGTCCCACTTTTCAAGGTGAAAGGGCAGGGGGGTCGCATCATCCGCAGCCACAAACCGCAGATCGGCCCCATCCTCCCTGGCGGCCTCGAAGGGAAAATTACCCTGATGCAGCCGCACGAGCACGACCACCGTGCCGACTTCGTCCTTGATGGCACCGCCTTCGGCCGTCGTGTCGATGGTGAGGGGCTTCTTGCCGGTCCATTCTTTGTCCCACCATGCCGACTTGGCATTTGCAGTGAGGGTGCAGGCCATCGAGGCACAAGCCGTGAGAATGGTGACAAACCGGTGGATTCCTGGATTTCTTTTCATTGGCTAGAGTTCTCCCCAAACTCGGAAGGAGAAGAACGGTTGTCCTGCGATCGAGGACGTTTGTGTGACCTGGGGGAATCCGACAAAGAGTGAACTGTTGAAGTGATCCAGCACGCGAAACGTGCCGCCAAAGCCGAAGCTCCAGAGGCTGAACTCGGCCTGCTGCTCGGGGAGGGGATCGTTGAGCCAGGCGGCCCCCGCATCGAGGAACGTAAAGAGCCGGATCTCGTTCGCGTCGCTGTTGAGCCATCCGACCAGCGACGGACTGCGCAGCTCAAAGGTGGCTCCGACAGCGCTGTCTCCAAGCACTTCGGCCTCCAGGTAGCCGCGCACGGTGTTCACTCCCCCCAGCGCAAATTGCTCGGTATCGATGAGGGGGACGCCCGCCGCCTGACCCTGGAGCATCGTAAAAAATTGGAATCCGAACGGCAGGTCACGGGTCACGCCGAAGGATCCCCGCAGTGCCGCAAAGTTGCCATCCGCTCCGTACCTGCGGTTATCGAATTCGACCTCATCGCTGCCCAAGCCCCGGATGCTGAAGGTCAGCGCCGCATCGAACTCGAGTTGGTATCCTTTGCCCATCCAGAATCCATTATAGGCGAGAACGAAGGGATAGTAGGTGATCGGGGATTCGACGACCTCGTTGCCCAGAGCGAGGTCTTGTTTGAAGTTTTTGTAGTCAAATCCAATGCTGGCCGTGTGGAAGAGGCCCGGTCGCGATGGCAAATCGAAGAGGAGCTTGCCGCCGTAGACCTCACCATTGCCGGCCACAGCCGTGCCTCCGAGTGTGGAAACATCGCTGTTCTGGCGGATCCCCTGCACCATCACGCTCAACCAGCTCAGCCCCGGCACCGGAGCAA
>JBGSSC010000651.1:0-2676 GCA_041737265.1 Terrimicrobiaceae bacterium
ATCACTCTGTCTAGCGGCAACACGCTCAACCTCCATGGCCTCGGCAACAGCGGCAATGGCGCTTTGAGGAATCTGAGCGGCGCAAACACCGTGGCTGGCAACATCGTTCTTGGGATCACCTCGCGGATCAAAGCGGAGGCCGGTTCTTCGCTTGCTCTCTCCGGGGCGCTCTCGGGGGTGGCCGGCGAGTTTCCCACAGCCATCTTCGGCGGTGCGGGCAATACGACGGTTTCCGGTGAGATTCAGAGTACCATCAACAGCGGCCTCGTAAAAGAGGGAGCGGGGGTTCTCAATCTTACCCGAGCGGGGGGGAACAGCTACCTGGGTGGCACCACCGTTTCGGCCGGTACGCTCCTGATCAACAACGGCTCCGGCTCAGGGACCGGCACCGGGGTGGTTCATGTCGCTTCCACGGGAACCCTGGGCGGAAATGGCTCGGCATCCGGAGCGGTCAATGTATTGGGCACCCTTGCACCGGGAAACAGCATCGGCGTGATCAACACGGGTGACCTGACCCTTGGAGCCACCGGCACTCTCGACATCGAACTCGGGCGCGATGGTACCACGCCGGTCGGCGACCGCGCCAACGTGACCGGCTCGGTTTCGCTGCTTTCCGGGGCGAACCTTGAGCTGACGCTTTTCAGCGGGCTCTCAGCTCCGGATATTGGCGACATCTTTTTCCTTGTCTCAAACGACGGAGCTGATCCGGTGAGCGGTGTCTTCACCCTCCTCAATTCCGCACCAACACCGCTCAATGAAGGCAACGAGTTTACTTGGAATTCCCAGGAGTGGAAAATTACCTATCTGGCCGACTTTGAGGGGGCGTCCTTTTCGGGAGGCAAGGACATTGCGCTCCAGGTGGTCCCCGAGCCGGCAACCGCGGTCCTCACCTTCTTCGGGCTGTCGGCCCTGCTCCTTGGGCGCAAGCGCAGGGAAGCTTAATTCTGAGTTTTCCAAAGTGGGCAGTTTCATCGAAACATGCCCTGCCAACTCGACGAGCTGGCGCAGGCTCGGTTGGCCCACTTTCTGTCTAGATTCCTTGAATTTCAAAATTTGATGGATTTGAGTCAAGTTTATCGTCCTGTCTGAATCAACGTCTGCTCCCCCAAGGAATCTAAATAACTTTTCGCTGCGAAAAGTTTGTTAGCGAGGCACTGGGGATTGAGGTCACTGAGGAGGAAGGCTGAGGATTCAAAACATGCCTTGCCTGGTTTGAGGCAGTGCCTCGCTGGGCGTAGTCTCTTGTTACGGCTTGGCGGTTTTGATTCCGAGGCTGGATAACAGTGCGGTTTCGCGCCAGAGGATGACCGCCACGTTGACTGCGAGGTAGTCGTTGTTGAAGAGGTCGCGGAAGGTTTGCTGGCGTGCGTCGAGGGCTTCGCGTCCGCGGCCCTCCCCCACAGCGGCGTAGAAGGTGCGTTGAGCCTCGGCATAATCGAGTCCGCGGGAAACGAAGGCAATCCGTCCGAGCACGTCTTCGCGACCGGCGGCTTTTTCTTTGGCGGCAGTCAGGATGGAACGAAGGTGGTCAATTGTCGCGGGTGGGTATGCTTTGCACATTTCAGTGATTTGGCGGTCCAAAGCAAAGCGGGCTGTGTTGAGTTCTTCCTCTTCGCGCAGGGCGGACTCGACGGCCGCGGCCACCGCGCCGGCCACTTGTTCAGAAATGGACTCGATTTCGGAGAAATAGGATTGCATCTCCGATGCGGCCGGACCAAAGCCCGAGCGGCAATAATCCCCGACGATGGCTTCGGTATCCGCAAACGGATTCCAAAGCAGCTTCGCCAGCACATAGTAGTTGAGTCCCTGCGTGCTCCAATGATGCATCACAGAATCGAAGTCGGCACCAATCATGCCGGTGCGGTAGCAATGGGCGAGGTCCTTCCCGAGACGGGTTGTGAACACGGCGGGGAACCCGTGTCCCGTGTGAAGAGTGTTGGGGCGCAGCAGGATCTTGTTTGCCGCCCGGGACCATTGGTCCCAGCCCGCGAGGTCGGTGAAGTGACGCGAGTGGTCGAGGTAGGAAAAACCGACGAAAGAAATCACCAGTGCCGGGTGGAGAGCAGTCTGGAGTGGCGGGGTGCGGTAGTAGCTGTAGGCCTGAGCACCGACGAGGGCCTCCGGCTTTTGGGCGGTCACTCCCTCCGCAACGGCATTGTAGTAGTCCACGATGCGGTCGGTCATCGCGACGTAGGGAGCGTTGAAATCCTTGCCATCGAGAGTGAAGCGGAACGAGATCTTGGGGCCGTCGGGCGGGTCTTGACGCCGACAGGCTTCGCACATGCAGAAGGCGTTTTGCCCGCCGTCGTTGAGCGAGGCCGACCATCCGTCGATGGTGGGATTGGCCTTCATTTCCGCGAGGGCCTGGCGGGCGGCGGCAGCGCGGAAGCCGGTGTTGGATGTGCACATGGTCTCACGCACGGGGACCTGGTTTCGCGTTCCGTCGGGCTGAAGGCCGAACCAGTCCGGGTGGTCTTTGTGGTATTTCTCATACCATCCATGAAAAGCGTGGCCGGCGTTGACGCGCAGGTGCATCCCGAGACGCATCATGTCAAACCACGGGAGAACCTCTCTGTGGCGGCGTGAAAAATCTTTGAAGGGCACGCCGAGAAGATCGAGTCCATCGGCCATCCGGCGGGTAAACCCCGTGAGTTGGTCGCGAGCCGGATAGCGGGC
>JBGSSC010000664.1:0-4640 GCA_041737265.1 Terrimicrobiaceae bacterium
TTTCGGAAATTTATTATGAGAGATGCTTTAGATTCCTTGAGGAAGCTGAGAACAGGCGGGCAGCAAAGCTTGACCCAGACGCACAGAATTCAAATTCTCGAAGAATCTAGCAGGCTGGCAGACCTGAGAAAGGCCGGCACAGACTTTCGTTCCAAGTCCTGAAAGCAGACTCGCCCGAGGCCCCGGCATTCTGCCAAACATCGTGCCTCGCGGAATGGGAAATCGTTTTTCGGAAAGCAGTTGCTGGCCACCCGGTGCTCCATTCCAGAGAATGCCGTTGATTCCAAGTCCGACAAGCTGCTAGAGGATAGAAATGTCTTGTCATCCGCTATCAGCTTCGCTCGGTCTGTTCGGGATCATCACGCTGTCCCTTCCACCTTCGGTGTCCCTGGCTGAAGATGTTGAGCCCAAACCGGGCCGGCCCACTGCCGAAAGCGCGATCGCGGCTTTCGCGGTCAAGCCACCGGATGAAGCGAGCCCGTTTTTTGTCAACCGGGAGCTCGCCCAGGAGGAAATGCGAAGCAATGCAGCCGGCGAACTCGACGGCGCTGTGCAGCCCGATGGCAATGCCATGTATCCTTCGGTCCGCGGAGCCGACGAAGGTGCGTCCCGCATTTTTATCGGATTTTTCACCAACATGTTCGCCTCGGTTAAACTCGGATCGCGCAAGGATGCGGCCCCTGCTCAGGTGGCGATCAAGCCGCCCGACTTTTCCCTCGCCGACCGGCGGGAAGTGGAGGTCGTGTATTCCATCCGCAACGATGGCCGGAAGATCATGCGGCTTGACTACCCCACAACCCAGCGAATCGAAATTCTGACCACGGATTCCGCAGGAAAGGTTCTGGACCGCTGGTCCGACGACCGCCCGGTGGAACCCAAAGAGGGAATCGTGTTTGTCAATCCGGGGGAAAGAATCGTTTACTCGGATGCCATTCCCACGCGTGAAATGAAGGCCGGTGAAACTTACGAAGTGGTCGCCGACGTGGTGGGATATCCCGAGTTCAACGCAACGGCCCCCGTCGAGCCTTCACCCTGATCCGGCAGGATCCGGATCAGAAAATTTTGCTGCGCAAAATGGAGGGAAACGCGTTGGGCGCTGTGTTCTGCCTTCGGCAGCCTGTTTGACTCGCCTTCGGCTGGATCTTCGCTGGCGCTCCGGTTCGAAGACCCGGCTGTCGTTTCCCATAAATCAGGGAGCCGACGACGCCGAACGGAAGTAGGCGGCTGTTGCGCGGTGCCTTGCGCCAAAGACCGCCCGCAGCCCCTGATACACAAAAGGGCAAAATATTTTCCCCCATGGCAAGGCGAAGCTCACGACATCGGTCATCAGCGTCCGGTCGCCATCCGGTTCAAAACGATGTTCATGCCGCCAGGATTTCAGCGGGCACTTTTCCCCCTCATCGACAAGAAGGGATGGCCTGACAACCTCCGTCCATCGTCCGGTCCATTCAATCTGTATTCCAAACTGGCGCACCACCAGTCGGAACGTATCTCCCACACGGGCAAAGGGGTCTGCCTCCACGGACAGGGCCTTCAGAGAGGGGGGGGAAATCAAAGCAATGTTGTGTGGGTTCTCGTGAAAGGCGAAAACTTCATCGGTCTGCACGTCCAAAAGGCAGGAGGCTGTAAATTCAAATACTGGCTTCATTATTTTATTTACGCTTGACGCTTCCGTAGAATCCGCAAGTTTCGTTCCCGACGGAGGCACAAAATTATTTGTTGCCAACGTTGGCGTCGGAACATAGAGCTACGCCGTTCAGTAACCAAACCAACCTGTCCATGTCCTCACTATCCATCGAAGAAAAAGTCAAAAATATCATTGTCGAGCAACTCGGGGTCACCCCCGAGCAAGTTACCCCTCAAGCATCGTTTATCGAAGATCTCGGTGCCGACTCGCTCGACACCGTCGAGCTTGTGATGGCGTTCGAAGAAGAGTTCAGCGTCGAAGTTCCTGATGAAGACGCCGAGAAGCTTCTGAGCGTCGGCGACGTGATCAAATACATCGAAGAGCACAGCCAGAAATAATCTGTGGGGATCCGGTTTCCCTGACGGGAAATGAGCTCCTCGACCGGCCCGGGTTGGAAACAACCCGGCCGGTTGTTCATGGCTCACTCCCCGCACTCTTTCCGTGCCTGGTCTCGTCGTCCGTCCCAAAGCCCGCATTCTGCACGGGCACGACTGGGTCTATGCCACGGAGGTTTTAAAGACCTTCGGGTCACCCGCACCTGGTGATGTTGTCTCGCTCAAGGATGGGCGAGACCATCTTCTGGGGTCCGCGATCTACAACCCGGCATCCCAGATCGTAGCGCGGCGTATCAGCCGCCACAGGCAGGATCTTGATCCGGACTTTTTCGCGCGGCGTATCGCGCGGGCGGTTGCCTGGCGGGAGAGGTCCGGGTGTGACCTTTCCCTCTGTCGACTCGTCTGGAGTGAGGCCGACGGCCTGCCGGGTGTCATCGTCGACCGCTACGGCGATGTCGTTGTCCTCCAGACGGCGGCCCTCGCCATGGACAACTGCAAGATCATGATTGCCGAGGAGCTTTCACGCCTGGAAGGTGTGCGCCATGTCGTCGAGCGGAATGATGCAGGGTCGCGAGTAAAGGAGGGCCTGAGCCCGGTGGTCGGGACACTCATCGGCGAGGCTCCCGGCTCCCGGATTCTGGAGATTGCCGGTGCCAAGTTTGAAGTCGATTTTCTCGAAGGTCACAAGACCGGACTTTATCTCGACCAGGCTGCCAATTGCAGGTTTGTTGCCGAACATTCGGAAGGCTTGCAGGTTCTCGACTGCTTCTCAAACCAGGGCGGCTTTGCCCTTGCCTGCGCTGCGGCAGGGGCCTCGGCAGTCACTGCTGTTGAGAGTGGCGGGCCGGCCTCCGCCCGGCTGCGGTCCAATGCGGTCCTGAACGAACGTGCAATCCGGGTGATCGAGGACGATGTCTTCCATGTTTTGCCCGACCTCGCGAGGCAGGGGGAAACCTATGATCTGCTGATTCTTGATCCTCCCTCCTTCACGAAGGCGAAAGGACGGATCAATGATGCTCTGCGGGGTTATCGTGAGCTTCACCGTCTGGCGGCTCCGCTTCTGACCCGTGATGGCCTCCTCGCGACGTTCTGCTGTTCGCACCACGTTCCTGCCGACGAGTTCCTCGCTGCGGCTGCGTCCGGAATGGCCGACGCCAAGCGCTCCGCCCACCTTGTCGCCCGGATGACACAACCCGCCGATCACCCTGTCGCGCTGCACATTCCGGAGACCGAATATCTCAAGGGCTTCCTCTTTGCCGCGAGGCAACCCTTTTGATCCTCGGCCGGGCTGCTCCAACGCTTGTTTCCGCTGCCTCGGGCGACCGGAAGAATATTGCTTTTGCGCTTCGCCGGGGAACTGAATGCCCGGTACCTCAACGGCGACTTCCCAACAAAGGTTTCCATCCAAGTCGCGGCGGCCTCAGGGGAAAGGGCTGGCATGGCTGCCAGCTTTTGGTGGATCACGCGAATGGCGTGGGTGAACGATAATCGGTCCGGGTCGAGGTTTTGCCCCACGGCCGCTTCCTTCATGACGGTTCGAACGGCCCGGTGAGCCAGCATCATGCCGTAAAACTCCTGCTCGACAAGCTCCGGGGTCTTGCTGCGGAGTACGATTTTACCGCCGCGCATATGGGTTTTGAACTCGATGAGGATCGCTTCAACCTCCCGGAGTTCCGGGTAATGGGCAGCCAGTTTTTGGGCGCTATAAGGGCCTAAGCTTACGGCGAAACCCGATGGAGACCGCTTTCTCAAGGTGCCATGAAGCGAAGCCGGGAAAGGCCGACTTGCCTCGACTTGATTCCTGGCGACCAATATGGGCGAGGTTTTCCGCCATGTCGGGAACATCCAGCGTGCTCTCGTCAATTGACACCATGCGCAACCCCCGGGAAAAGGCACCCGGCGCTCATCGTCATTGCGATGCTTGCAACAACAAATGTATCAGCTGTTACGCAGAATGCTGGAGTCGCTGACTTGAAAGAAACGACTCTGATGATGGCCTGCAGCCGGCACATCGCTTGCAGGAGGGGTGGGAGTTGACTCCGGCGGCGCCGAGAATACGCTGGAGGCAGATGTGCCCCGCGTCCATCGAACGTGTGAGGAAGACTGTGCATGAAGGATCTACGAGCAGGAGCTTGCGGAAGACACCCTAGCGGGAGGCGATTAGGGATGCAGCGTTCGGGCTTAAACCTCAACGCCACCACTTGCAGCGGAGAGTTCCAGACCCTGCTTGCAGAAGGAAGCGATGAAATATACTCATGCCTCCGGAGGGATCCTTATACCTGACGCCGAGCCGATGGATGGAGCTTTCCAAGCCGAACTTGGATCGACAACATTGCCCCATGGAGTCATGGTCAGATCGGGCTCTGCCGTCCACGGGGGGGGCGGGCATTCAAAAGTAACCGGGAGTTGGGTTAACGGATGGGTGAATGAAATTTTCCAGGAATGGAGGCAAAGCGGGGGGTGTCCCGGTTCGCCGGTCATCGCCGTTCCTGTCCTGCCTTCGGGCAGGTAGGCCGGGTCGCCACAGACCGGGAAACCGAGTTCCCGCAGATGAATGCGGATTTGATTGGTTCTGCCAGTAAGCGGGCTGGCCTCCAGCAGTGTTGTTCCGTCGGCAT
>JBGSSC010000676.1:0-6281 GCA_041737265.1 Terrimicrobiaceae bacterium
GCTTGCATTTCCTGTCCTCGAGCGCGACGGCGAGCTGTGGGTATCGCGTTTGGACCTCTCCCGGACCATCGAGCCGGCACTGCGTCCGGGATTTGTCGCCGGGATCGAGCGGCCGCGAACCGTTGTGCTCGACGCGGGGCACGGCGGGCACGACAGGGGGGCGGTCGGTCCCTACCAATACGAAAAAAACTTCGCACTCGATGTGACACGGCGGGTGAGGGATGAACTGCGGCGGGCAGGGGTTGATGTGTTTCTGACCCGCAACTCCGACACGTTCATCGAACTGCCGGTGCGGGTTGAAATGGCGGCGCGCAAGAAGGACGCAATATTTGTGAGCATGCACTTCAATGCTGCGCCGAACAGTGCCGCTCAGGGCTTTGAGATTTATTCAGTCACGCCGCGGGGAGCCCCATCGACCCAGGCGGACGAATTGCTCGCCCGGGACATGGTGCAGGAATTCGGCAATGCCTATGAGCTTCAGAGCTCGGTGCTGGCCAATGCGATTTACCATGCGATGCACGGGCGCCTCCGGATGATGGACCGTGGCATCAAGCGGGCCCGCTTTGCCGTCTTGCGGCTTGCGAAGATGCCGGCCGTGCTTGTGGAGGGGGGATTTCTATCCAATCCGGTGGACGCCCGCAGGATCGCCTCCCCGAAGTGGCGGACTCAATATGCCAATGCCGTCGCAGAGGGCATCCTCGCTTACTTTGCCCTAGCGGACTCAAAGCAACGCCCGCCTCTCGTCGCCGACTATCGCGCAGGGGAGGGAGTGCAGGTCGCCGCAACTCCCACTCCCGAGCCTCCGGAGCCCACCGTCCTGCTCCGGCACCTCCCGGACGACAATCCTCCGCCTGGCACACCCCAAGGGTACTGAGGTCAGGTCCCGTTCCGAGTAACTTCTGCGCAAGATTTTCTGAAACAATGCAGGGCCTCACGCCATGCAACGGACTCAAAGCAAAACAAAATCAGGGGGACCCCTGCCGGGATGGAACAATGGTCATGCCGCCTTCCGCCTTCGCTAAAGCTCCGGCGAGACGTGTCGGCGGGATCATAGAGGAAGGGTTTAACCACTCATGAAACCTCAATATTGAAAATCCCAATGGGGATTTTCTTCTCCCCAGGCTGGCATGCCAGCACGCCCAGATTCTCTCCCCACTTCTCTTCCCGGCCCCCTACGGGGCTATCGGCCGAGCCCGTTGGCCCGGCCCCATAAGTGGTTAATAATTTCCAATAACAAGCCCGCCAATGGCGGCTAAACCATTGTCAGCCCAAGGCGGCTTCTTTGTGGATCAAAACTTTTTGCGAAGCAAAATTTCCTAATCCGGCGGCGATGGCGGATGTGTCCGCCCGGGTCCCCTTGCCCTCAAGTCGACTCTTGGCTCCGGCTCCCGCCGGATTAGGTCTTGATGATCGCCCAGACGGCGCGGACACCGTCTTTCCACGTGATCTTTTTTCCCTCGGCATACGTGCGGCCGGAATAGGAAACCCCCACTTCGTATATGCGAAGACCCATGCGTGCGGACCGTGCCGCGAGCTCGGGCTCAATGCCGAATCCCGCTTCGCTGAGCTGCATGGCTTTGAGTTTTTCGGAGAGGAAGACTTTGTAGCAACACTCCATGTCAGTCAGGTTCAGGTTGGTGAACATGTTGGAGAGAAGGGTCAGCATTTTGTTGCCGACCATGTGCCAGAAGTAAAGGACCCGGTGGGCCTTGCCGCCAATGAACCGCGAGCCGAAGACGGCATCGGCCTTGCCTTCGAGAATCGGTGCCACAAGGGCCGAGTACTCGGCGGGGTCATACTCCAGGTCCGCGTCCTGGATGATGGCCAGAGGGGCCTGCAACGCTGCAATGGCGGTATGGACCGCGGCACCTTTCCCCTTGTTCGACTCATGGAGAATCAGCCGGATGCGTCCATCCTGGGTCGCCATCCGCTGCAGGAGCGGGCGCGTGCCGTCGGTGGAAAAATCATCGACGATCACCAACTCGGCCACGCAGGGCTGAGCAAGCACGGTCGACACGATGCGCTCGACGGTCTTCAACTCGTTGAAGACGGGCATCAGCACCCCAAGGCAGCGGTCTGGAAAGGCAGAACTCACGGCTCAGAGTAAATAGTGGTCAGCCAACACAGGACAAGCCTGACCTTTCTTTATCCGGCGGGAGCAGGTGGTCATCGGCTTACCAGAAGATGATATAGAGGACGATCGTGCAGGCCGTAACGACAAGGCCCCAGGATTTGGCTGAGCTGGAGGACTCCAGCGCGATGAGGTCGGTGGAGGGGAGGACCACCGGTTTGGTGAGGGGGTTGATGAGTGTAACCAGAGCAATTGCGGCCGTCACAGCGCCGAAGCAGACGGCCATACGGTTGAGAAATGGCATATCGGGGGCGATATACCATTTGAGCGCGCCGTAGAGCACGACGTTGAGCAGGATGCCGACCCAGCCCATGTAACGCGGGGTGCGCGGAACAAGGAATCCGAACAAATAGACACTCAGAATCCCCGCGCTGATGAAGCCCTGGAACTCTTGGATGAAGGTGTAGATGCCACCGAACTTCGGATTTCCGAGGCCCGGGGCGATCAGGCACGCAATAAGAACAAAGACGACCACAAAGCCGCGTCCGGCGCGGATGAGCGCACGATCCGAAAGATCCCGATCGCATATTTTGCGTCCAAGTTTGGCAAAGATATCCATGGTGGCAATGGTCGAGGCGGAGTTGAGCATCGAGGCCAGTGAGGAGACGACGGCTCCGAAAATGGCTGCCAGCACAAACCACGCGAAGCCGGGACGGAGCAGGTTGCGAAGAAGTGTTGGAAATGCGGCATCATAATCGTAACCGATAAGTTTGGCGCCCAGAGGAATCCCCTTGTCGGCGGCCTTGCCGAGCAGGACGGCGTTTGCAGCGAGCATTTCGGAGGGAGTTGCCTGCGGACTGATATTCACGGCCTCGCCGACCATCCGAGCATTGTGTTCAAGAACCTCATGGGATTTTTCGCCGTCGGTGAGGGCAAAGTTTTCGGTGAAGGGGTAAACGCCCGGCGTCCCGGCACTGATCGCGTCCAACGCGATCTGATTTTTCCTCGCCGCCTCGATGTGCAGATCCTCACGGTAAAGGTTGAAACAAAGAATGCCGGGAATCACGATGATGAACGGGATGATCAGCTTGAGGGCGGCCGCGAAGACGATGCCCTTCTGGCCCTCTGCCAGCGACCTGGACCCCAGCGTGCGCTGGACGATGTATTGGTTGAGACCCCAGTAAAAAAAGTTGGGAATCCAGAGGCCGATAAGGAGCGCTGTCCACGGGATGCTCGGGTCGTCCTTGGGACGGATCATGTGCAGCTTGCCTCCGGAAAGGTTCTCCCCGCTGACTGCGGCGGCTTCGCCATTGCGGCCCGCGTTCAGCAGGGTGAAGCGTTCCCATCCGCCGGCATTGCGCAAGTCGTCGGCCGTGGCAAGGGAATTGGCGGCCTTGGTTTGTATCAGGTCGTCCGGATCCGCCCTCTGCAGGGCGGAGAATGCCAGCGCCATCACAACGGCCCCTCCCAGGATGAGCGACACTCCCCAAATCAGGTCGGTCCATGCGCAGGCTTTGAGCCCGCCGACGAAGACATAAATCGCCGCTGAAAGGCCGATGATCCAACACCCGGTCGTGATATCGCCCAAATCAAGACCGAGGGCGGAATATCCCGCGAAGAACACCGAAACCACCTTGGCGCCGGAATAAATGACGGATGCCGTGGGCACGCCAACGAGGATAACCAGTGTGGAGACCGCCATCACCGTCCGGGCAAAGACGCCATAGCGGTATTCGAGGAACTCCGGAATCGTGTAAATGCCGCAGCGCAAAAGCTTCGGCAGAAAGACAAACGCCACCACCACCAGCGTGATCGCCGCCATCCACTCGTAGGACGCGATCGCCATGCCAAGCCAGTCCGCCGCCTGGCCCGACATGCCAACAAATTGCTCGGTCGAAATATTCGCAGCGATCAAGGAAAACCCCACCAACCACCACGTCAGGCCGCGTCCTGCGAGGAAATATCCCGCCGTTCCACCTTGCCCGGCACCGCCTTTGTTCCCCTGCCAAATCCCGAACGCGACCACTCCGATCACCGCGATGAAAAACAGGATCACATCAAGAAGTCCAAGAGATGCCGGCGAGCAGCCTTGAGCCAGGAGCAGGACAGGTGGGTTCATGAGAAGTTGGGAATCAAGGTCTCCCCGCTATGATCAGTCGTTTTGCATAATGGTGAAATCGCTTTCAGGAGGCGCCACGGTCCCGCATGGAAAGGAGCACCACTATAAGGAATAGAGTTGACGGATATCCGACGGCAAGTTATTATTAACAATTATCCCTGCTTTCGCCCGGGTTGGCGGAATTTTCCCCTTATGTCTTCCAGAAACCGCCTTGTCCTGAAAAGTCCGGCCTCATGGTGGGGGGCAAGGTGGCGTGAGGCGCTGCCCTCTGGAAACGGTCCGATTGGCGCCGCAGTATATGGTGCCGTGCATGACGAGACAGTTTTGTTGACCCATGAGGATCTGTGGCACGGGGTGAAGACGGAGGAGATGCCCGACGTGAGTGGGAAGTTGGCTGAAGTGCGCAAACTGCTGTTCAGCGGAAATCCGCGGGCTGCGGAT
Source organism: Terrimicrobiaceae bacterium (assembly GCA_041737265.1). Taxonomy (GTDB): domain Bacteria; phylum Verrucomicrobiota; class Verrucomicrobiia; order Chthoniobacterales; family Terrimicrobiaceae; genus JBGSSC01. The sequence goes on from JBGSSC010000676.1 coordinate 4,632, forward strand.
CGCATCCTTGCCGATGAGTTCGAGCGTCTGGGTTATGATCCCAGCATTGGATGTCCTCTGCCCCTGGGCGATCTAAAAATTCGAATGCCCGTCGAGAAAGGCTTCAGCAAGTATCGCCGCTCTCTGAATATGGAGACCGGAGAGGTGGCGGTCCGTTGGGTGGATAATGGCATTGCTTTCACAAGAAAACTGTTTGTTTCGCGGACGGAGGATTTGGTCGTAATGGAGATTGGCAGTGAAGGGAGTCCTTTGTCGGCCAGAGTGGCGTTGGGTTTGCATGACCCGTCGGATGCGCGGTCATGGCTCACGGGGAATTCCGAACTGCCTCAGGAGATGGAACGACATTTTGATGATTCGGGAGTCATCCGCTACGCCGCCAGAAATGACGATGGGGCGGATTTTGGCGCGGTCGCCCGGGTGGTTTCCGAAGGGGGAACGACTGCGGCTGATCCTGGCGGGATCGAAGTTGTCGGCGCAGAGCGGGTTCTGGTGGTTGTGAAGCTGTTTGTGAAGGAGGACCGGCAACTCGCCTGGGTGAGGCTTGAACACGAGCTTGCGGAAACGGCGATGGATTACGATGCATTTCTGGTGCCCCATGCGGCCGAGCACGGCAGGCTTTTCAATGGTGTGAAGCTTGATCTTGGAGGCACTGCGGGGGACCACCTGCTTTCCAACGAGGAACTCCTGCTGGATGCTTATCAAGGGGAGGCTCCGGTGGCCCTGGTCGAGAAAATGTGGTCCTATGGCCGCTACCTGCTGATCTCGTCTTCCCGCGAGGGCGGGCAGCCCTGTCACCTGCTGGGCAACTGGTGCGGCGAGTATCGCGGCTTCTGGGCATTTAACATGGCCAACGAAAACCTGCAGATGATCTATTGGCAGGCCCTTGCCGGCCACCTTCCGGAAACGACGCTGCCGGTTTTTGACTACTTTGACCGGATGCTTGGGGACTTCAGGGAGAATGCCCGCAAGCTGTTTGGATGCCGGGGAATTTACGTCCCTGCGGTGACCACGCCGCCCTCGGGGCTGCTCAAGACGGTGATGCCGCACATCATCCACTGGACGGGTGCGGCGGCGTGGATTGCTCAACACTACTACGATTATTTCCTCTACACCGGAGACGAAGGGTTTCTGCGTGAGCGGGCGTTGCCGTTTCTGCGCGAAACAGCACTTTTCTATGAGGACTTTTTCATGGTGGGAGGGGACGGATTTTTCGTCAGTGCACCGTCGAATTCACCCGAAAACTCGCCGGCCAACTATTGGGATGGCAAAGGCATGGGTGCCGCGATGGAGACGACGATCAACGCGACGATGGATTTCGCTCTCGCCAAGGAGGTGCTTACGCATCTCATCGAGGGGGCCGGGCTGACCGGCCGTTTTCCGGACGAGCTGGAAAAATGGGAACAGATGCTGACACGGATTCCGGCTTACCAGATCAATGAAGACGGCGCGGTCAAGGAGTGGATGCATCCGTTTTTCAAGGACAACTACCACCACCGTCACCAGTCGCACATCTACCCGGTTTTTCCCGGCAATGAAGTCACCCGGGAATCAGATCCGGAGTTATTCCACGCGTTTGAGATCGCGATTCGGATGCGCCAGGTCATTGGGCTCGGCGAGCAGACCGGGTGGTCGCTGGCGCATATGGCAGGT
>JBGSSC010000681.1:0-3081 GCA_041737265.1 Terrimicrobiaceae bacterium
TACCATCGTTCGGGGGCTGGCCTACTACACCGGGACGATCTTCGAGATTTTTGACCGGGCTGGCACCTTCCGTGCGCTGGCCGGCGGCGGCCGCTACGACGGCTTGGTTGGATCGCTTGCGGGCACGGGAAGCCCGATGCCTGCCGTGGGTTTTGGCATGGGGGATGCGGTGCTTTGCGAGATGATCACGAGTTTGCCGCACTCAGCCAAAGCGTTGGAAGATGCGGTGCAGGCGGCACGCGCCCGCGATATTTACGTCGTGATTGCCGACGAGGCCCACCGTCCGGGGGCTCTTGGCCTGCTGCAGAGCCTGCGTGATGCGGGATTGAAGTCCGAAGTTTCGCTCAGCCCGGCAAAGGTCGGAAAGCAATTTCAAGCTGCCGAGCAGGCAGGATGCACCCATGCCGTCGTGGTGGGGGGAGAGTGGCCAATGGTCCGCTTGAAGACCCTCGCGACGCGGGCGGAGGAGGAAATCTCCCACGATGCGCTTGCCGCGCGGCTGAAAAACCAGCAGGTTTAGCGCCCCGATGGCATACCGAACACATACCTGCGCCGCTTTGCGCGCTTCCGACGCATCCCAACGCGCCACTCTCTGCGGATGGGTGGACTCCCGCCGCGACCATGGCGGGGTGATCTTTATCGACCTGCGCGACAGGGAGGGTCTCACTCAAATCGTTTTCCGGCCTGAGGAATACGCCAAAGTCGCCGCGACGGCCCATGGCCTGCGCGCCGAGGATGTCATCCGCGTATCAGGAACCGTCTCGCCACGTCTGGACGGTACCGAAAACCCCAAGCTGGCAACCGGGGCGGTCGAGATCGTCGTCGATGAACTCGAAGTTCTCAGCAAGGCCGATCCCCTGCCATTCCCGCTGGATGCACAAACCGTCAACGAGGACCTTCGTCTCGAGTACCGCTACCTTGACCTCCGCAGGCCCGTGATGGCACGCAACCTGCGCATCCGCCACCGCGTCCTCAAGGCGGCCCGTGACTACTTCGATGCCCAGGGCTACCTCGAAATCGAAACGCCGGTGCTTTCCAAAAGCACACCCGAGGGCGCCCGTGAGTTCCTTGTGCCCAGCCGCCTGCGGCCCGGCAACTTTTACGCGCTCTCCCAATCTCCGCAGCAATACAAGCAACTCCTCATGGTCGGCGGGATCGAAAAATATTTTCAGATCGCCAAATGCTTCCGTGACGAAGATCCGCGCTCGGACCGCATCACCGAGCTCGCACAGATCGATGTCGAGGCATCCTTCATCACCCCGGAGGATATTTACCCGCTTGTCGAGGGACTGCTCGTGGAAGTTTTCCGTGCGGCCCGCGGCATTGAGATTCCGGTGCCGTTCGAGCGCCTCACCTACCGCGATGCAATGGACCGCTACGGCAGCGACAAACCCGACCGGCGATTCGGCATGGAAATTGTGGACCTGGGTGATGTCTTCGCCGCAAGCAGCTTCAAGGTCTTCCGCGGGGCACTGGATGCCGGAGGCGTCGTCAAAGCTATCAACGCCCGCGGCTTCGCTTCGATCACCACCGGCCAGATCGAAAATCTCACCGACCTGGCCAAACGCTCGGGGGCCAAAGGCCTCGCATTCATCAAAGTCGAGAACGGCGAGTGGAAGTCCCCGATCGTCAAATTCTTCTCCGACGAAGAAAAGGCCGCGCTGGAAAAACGCCTCGATATCCGGGAAGGCGACCTGATCCTCTTTGGAGCCGATGCATGGGAAGCCGCGTGCACGGTCCTTGGCCGCATCCGTCTGGAGGTCGCATCAATCCTCGGCCTCGTCACCGACCCGGATGCCATGGATTTTCTCTGGGTCATCGACTTCCCCCTTCTGGCATGGAGTGCCGAGGAGCAGAAGTGGAATGCAGTCCACCATCCGTTCACCCGCCCGAAGACCGGAGATCTTCCGCTTCTGGAAAGCGGGGAATTTGCCAAAGTCCGCGCGGAATCCTACGACGTCGTTCTCAACGGGGTCGAAATCGGCGGGGGGAGCATTCGGGTGCATGAACACGACCTCCAGGAAAAACTCTTCGGAGTCCTCGGCATTTCACCCGAAAAGCAGCAGCTGCTCTTTCCCCACCTGCTCCGCGCTTTCCGCCTCGGTGTTCCACCGCATGGAGGAGTCGCCTTGGGCGTTGACCGGCTGGTCATGCTGGCCTGTGGCACGAACAACATCCGCGATGTGGTGGCTTTCCCGAAAAACAGCCATGGGGAGGACCTCATGATGGCATCTCCCACCCCGGCGGAACCGCGCCAACTGCGCGAACTCGGACTCCAAGTCGCACCGAAAAAGTAGTCCCTCTGCCTTCTTTCTGAGGCTGAAGGGCATCTCTACCCTTGTTCTTCCTCATTTTGCGAAGCAAAATATTATAATCCGGCGGCGATGGCGGCTGTTTCTCACCGGGTGCCATTTGCCCTCAACCCGCTCTTGCCACCGGCTTCCGCCGGATTATGAGGGCAGCAGCTTTTTCAGGTCGTCGTGAGGGCGGGCGATCACGTGAGCTGCAATGAGGGTGCCGAGTCCCCCAACGGCCTCGCGTCCGGCCTCCAGTGCCGCGTTAACCGCAGCGACATCGCCCTGAATCACCACCGTCACATAGGCGGCACCGATTTTCTCCTTGCCGACAAGCTCGACGTTTGCCGCTTTTAGCATCGCGTCGGTGGCCTGAAGAACCGCTGTCAGGCCCTGGGTTTCAAAAATGCCGATTGCTTGGTGGGTCATGGTTTGCCGGGCTGAACCTGCAATCTATCCGCGCCTTCGCCCCGGGTAAAGCGGCTTGTTTTCGTTGGCCATTTGCGGGGAGTCATGCGTGTGTAGCGCTTGAAAACCGTCGCAAAATACTGGGAGCTCGAAAATCCCAGGTCGAATGCGATCCGGGTTACGGGTTCCCGCCCGGTCGAAAGCCTTCGGCCGGCTTCTGTGATTCTGGCCCTCTGCACATACTCGCCCGGCGGAACCCCGGTCTCCTGCTTGAAACGCACCTTGAATCTTGCTTCTGAGAGACCCGCCATCCTCGCCAGTTCGGGGACTCCCAAAGAGTCGCCGAGGTGGGAATGGATGTGGCCGAGCAGCGGGGCCA
>JBGSSC010000721.1:0-3124 GCA_041737265.1 Terrimicrobiaceae bacterium
CTCTCCGTGTCCTCCGTGGTTGTAAAATGTTCTCAGGTCACCCTTTCAAATGCGGAATTTAGGATAACACGGCCGGGCTGCTTCTTAATAAAAGCCATCCCGGGTTTTACGATGATCGGGAGGCCGTCGGGGGTGAAGGGAATCTGTTACTGAAAAGTTGACTGGCATTTTCACAGCAACAGGTGGAAAAACATTTCATGTTTTTTGAGATACTTAGCGAATATACGGTTTACGAGAACCCTCAACCGATGTTGCGCAGCCGATGCGCGATTTTTCCGGGCATGGTGCGGCTGCCTTCCGGCGAGTTGCTTGCGATGTTCCAAATCGGCGAGGCATTCGAAGCGGTGAATTGCCAGACGTATATTTCCCGCTCGCCCGATTCGGGGCAGAGCTGGAAACTCCAAGGCGGGCTGTTTGACCCGGCACACCTCGATCTTGACTTCCCGGTTTCCGATTCCTTCAAACCGCTGTTGCTACGTGATGGAACGCTGTTAGCGACCGGGTATTGGTTTCATCGGAAAAATCCAGAGCTGCCAATCGGCAATCCGGAAACCGGTGGAGTACTGCCCGCCGAAGCCGTGGCTTCCTTCTCATGCGACGATGGCAGGACATGGACGTTGCCGAAGGTGATCTCTCACCCGCTTTCGGAGCCGGTCGAGCTTTCCGGTCCCTGCATCGAAACGGGTTCGGGGGACGTAATTGGCGTCGGCGCACTTTTTAAGACATGGGATGGCCAACACAACAAGAGCCGGAAGGATGTCGTTTTTCGAAGTCGTGACAAGGGCAAGTCGTGGGACACAGGAGGCCGGTACTTCAGAACACCGGGAAGGGAAATCGTTCCCTATGAATCGCGGCTCATCGAGATGCAGCCCGGACGGCTCGTTGTGCTGGTGTGGGCTTATGACATGGCACATGAACGGAGTTTGCCGAACATGTTCACCGTGTCGCGGGACGACGGCAAGACCTGGTCGCCGCCGGGGGACACCGGCATACCCGGTCAGGCCTCCAACCTTATGTGGCTGGAGCGGGACCTCGTTCTCAGCATCCACGCCCAGCGGGAAGGCGAGACTGGTTTGTTTCTGCGCTTGGTGGATTTGAAAAACGACCTGTGGAAAACAAAAGAGGCAGGGGTGATCTGGGATGGTGGAAAGAGCCGTGCAAATCTGGGGAATTTCATTGACCACTGCCAGGCATTGAAATTCGGGCAGCCCGCTCTGCTGTCCCTCGGCAACGGGGAACTGTTGGCCTACCACTGGTGCGTCGAAGACATGCTCTACAAAATCAAGGCCCATCGGCTGAGGCTCCACGTATAGCGAGGCATGGCCTCAGACCCTCCTTTTGCGACCCTTGACCTTCACATGCAGAGCTTGTTCCGGCCTTATTCGACTTCCACCCCAAGAACAAGGGAGCCGGGAGTGCCATCCGAAGAGACGCGCAGCCCTTCCTCGGGGATGTGACTTCCGGCCTGGAGCGTCACGGAGGGAGATTTCTCGATAATTTCGAAATTTTTTCCGGTGAGGAACCCCGGCAACGGAAGTCGGATGCGGTCTGCCTGCTTGTGAAAGTCGGCATAGATCACGATTTTGTCGCCTTGGCGATTCCAGTAGCAATTCGTGGCGGGTGCAGCAGCCGAGGGATCGAAATATTGCCGGTAGGCGGTGCACTGGAACACGGTGCCGGCAGGAACTCTGCCAAATAACTTCCTGTCCACCGCGCGGGGATAGGATTTGTTGGAGACATAAAGCATGGCCGCAATCTCCGCGGTTTCGGCCCGCCGCCCCCCGGCAGTTAACCCTTCAACAGGCGAATACCCGAGGACAAAACCCACCTTCCGTTGAACTTCCCCTCCCTCGTTTTTGCCAAGAAGTTGCAGGAACCGGTCCGGTGGCCTTTTGGGATCCAGAAGGTTTCCCGTCTTTTCCGAAAAATACACCGGCTGCGGCAGGGGCTGGCGGTAATCCTGGAGGGCCTGAAAATCGTAGTGGTTCCCGCCGGTCTCGAACGGCAGGGTGTCAGGCACGAAATATTCGTGCGTATCGAATTCCCCCGTACTGAGCTTGGCGGACTGAACAAACCCCATGTAGCCCATTTCAAATTCCTGCAAGGCATCGCTGTGGGTATCAATTACAGTCGAGCCGTTGGGATGAAAGCGATAGACGATCCTGTTGCGAATCACCGCAGCAAGTCCCTCGCCCACGCAGTCCGGCTCAACACCCGGATGCCGCAGGACCGATGCCAAAACATCCCCGGGATTGATGATTTCCTGCTCCTCGACGACGTCGAGAAACTCGCATTCCACCGCCATTCCCTCCACCAGCGGCGCCTTCCCGTCCGCCAAAAACTCTTGCTTGCGGAAACGCAATGCGGGGGTGAGCTGGACGCGCTTCTGCGACTCGACCGCGAGCGAGCAGTTTCCCGACATGCCCTCCAGCCGAGCACCGGAGATTTGGGTCACAAATTTCCAGACCGGCCCGGTTCCCCGGTTCTCCGAAAGAAACCAGAGGGTATCCTTGTCGGGAATCCGCACCACGAAAAAGGGAACCCCGTCCTTATCCTTCCACCCGCTGCCGATGTCCGCGGTTGTCAGTCCATGATCGACGGAGTGGGTTTCGACGACATCCGAGCATCCATGATTGGCACCGATGTAAGTTCCATTAAGATTCCAAGGGGTCGAATCATCCCCGGCCTCATGGATCAGGAGACCGGTTGAAAGCTCACTGGGCGTCATTCCTGCTCCGATCGGTACAAGATATGTGCGGAAGAAGGTGACCTGTCGATTTGCACCGAGACCCGTGGTCACGACCAAATCCTTGTCCACGGAAAAGCGGCTCCGGACGAAGACCAGCGGCCCGGATTTCAGAACGCGCAGGCGCTGGGTGTCGGACGGGGCGTGGGCCGTTTCAGAGGAGGCATTCATTGGAGATAACAGCGCGAAAAAGAGCGCCCCGCAGGAAAGGCCGCGGGGGAGGCTCCTCACAATTGGCATCATGCCTGGAAGCCTTATGCGATTCTCAAACATCTGTTCAAGTGCTATTCCAGCCAATCCGGCGGGGGCCGGTGCCAAGGGCGGGTTTGTTGGCAAGGGGACCCGGTGAGAAACGGGCTCACTCCGCCGCCGGATTAG
>JBGSSC010000781.1:0-6114 GCA_041737265.1 Terrimicrobiaceae bacterium
GAAGACACTTGCCGCGAAGCGCAGTTCGCGCATGGCGCGGCTGTAGAGTTTGAGGTCGGCGATGTGGGTCTGGTCTTTGCCGAAACGCAGCGCGGTTTCGATCATGTCCTCGATGAATTCAGCCCTCTTTCCCCCGCTGACTTCCGCCACAAGTTCCCGGATTCTTTGATTCCTTGGTTTGTCTTTCATAAAAAATTGGGTTTTCCCCGGCGGGAAGGAAGCGCACAATGCGACAAACGCCCCCAAGCGGGGTCAAACAAATGATCATAGTCATCCGCGCTCACGCCACAAGGGAACAAATCGACGAGGTGCTCCATGAAGTCGAGGTCCTGGGCTATACGCCCGCCCCGATTCACGGTGCAAACCAAACCGTCGTTGCCGCTATCGGAGATGAGAGGACTCACGCCAATCTCGAGTCGCTCACTGCGCTTCCGCAGGTTCAGAGCGTTCTCCGCGTGCAGAAACGCTACAAGCTCGTGAGCCGTGAATCGCATCCCGGGGATACCGTGGTTGATGTGGGAGGTGTCCGCATCGGCGGGGGAAGCTTTTGCATGATGGCGGGTCCCTGCTCGGTTGAGAGTGAGGAACAACTTATGGCCACGGCCGACGCGGTGAAGGCCGCCGGAGCGACGATCCTGCGGGGGGGTGCCTACAAGCCCCGCACGTCGCCTTATGAATTTCAAGGTCTGGGCAAGGAGGGGCTCCTCCTTCTGGCCGCAGCACGGGAGCGCACGGGACTGAAGATCATTACTGAAGTGCTCAGCGAGCGCGATGTCGAGCACGTGGCTGGGGTGGCGGACATCCTGCAAATCGGTGCCCGCAACGCACAGAATTTTCAGCTACTCATCGAGGCGGCCCGCAGCGGGAAACCGATCCTGCTCAAGCGCGGACTGAGCGAAAAGATCGAGGAGTGGCTTCTCGCTGCCGAATACATTCTGGCACACGGCAACCCCAACGTTCTCCTGTGCGAACGCGGCATCAGAACGTTTGAGACCTACACGAGAAACACGCTCGATCTTGCCGCAGTGGCCGTTGCCAAGAGCGAGTCGCACCTGCCCGTCATCGTGGACCCAAGCCAGGGCTGCGGACGTGCCGATCTCGTTGTCGCCCTCTGCTGCGGAGCGGCCGCGGTGGGTGCCGACGGCCTCATCGTCGAAGTGCATCCCAATCCCGCCGAGGCCATGAGTGATGGTCAACAACAGGTCGACTTTGCGGCGTTCCACCGTCTTCGCGAGGCCATTGCTCCCTTTGTTGCCGCTGCCGGAAAGTCACTCCCCCCTGGCTGAGGGATTGATGATTGCCAATTGTTGATTGCTGATTTTTGAATCACATCAGCCTTCAAAGCTCACCAATCATCAATCGAAAATCCAACCACTCTGTAAGGCGGACTATACTAGATTCCTTGAATTCCCGAATAGGATGCATTTGAGTCAAGTTTTACATTTCCTCTGCATAGGCTCTTTCTCCCCCAAGGAATCTAAAGGACTTTTCGCAGCGAAAAGTCTTCAGCGAGGCACTGGGGGTTGAAGATGCAAACAAGGAACGGCGGAAATTTTCATACAGGCCTGGATTGCCTCCCGGCTGCACTGTCGAGTTGCCCATTGGAAGGTTGCGCTTACGCGCTGGTGTTGGTCTGAGGCAGTGCCTCGCTAGAGCTTCGGCAGGGGGACGGGGATCTTTCCGTCGTAGAGGGCCTTGCCGATGATTGCTCCCGTCACGCAGCCGAGCCCCGCGAGACGTGTCAGGTCATCGACGGTTGTGACCCCGCCGCTTGCAATGAGGTCGCAATCCAGCAACTCCCCGAGTTCCTGCAATGCGGCGAAGTTCGGGCCGGCCAGCATTCCGTCTGTGGCGATATCGGTGGCGATGATTGTGCGAACTCCGGCTTCCTGAACAGCCAGGGCAAGCTCCGCCGCGCTGCGGGTGGTGGTTTCCGTCCAGCCTTTGATGGCGACCTTGCCGTCCCGGGAATCGATGCCGACGGCAATGCGGATGCCGCCGAATTCCGCGCACATTTCACGCACGTAATCGACTGACTCGCAGGCGCCGGTTCCAAGCACAACGCGTTCCGCACCCGCCGAGAAGGCCGCGCTCACGTTCTCGAAGTTGCGCATCCCTCCTCCGATTTCGCACGGGATGTTCACGGCTTCGCAGATCGCTTTGACGTGTTTCAGATTCCGCGGGGAACCCGAAAATGCCGCGTCGAGATCGACAATATGCAGCCAGTCGGCACCGGCGGCCTCCCACTTCCTCGCCCATGCGGCGGGATCATCGGAGTAGACGGTTTTTTCGGCGGCCTCGCCCCGCCTGAGGCGGACGACCTGACCGTCCATCAAATCAATGGCTGGAAGAAGGAGCATGGCTCAGGATCTAAGCGTTTGAAGGAACCCGCGCAAGACCGCGAGTCCGGCGGCCTGACTTTTTTCAGGGTGAAACTGGGTGGCATGCAGATTGCCCCGACTCACCGCCGCCGCAAAGTCGACCCCGTAGTTGCACCACGCGCTCACATCGTCCGGGTTAGCCGGCACCGGATAGTAGGAGTGAACGAAATAGAACCACGGAGCCTGATTGGCCTCAGCGAACAGGGCTCCGCGCGTGCGATCCAGTTGGTTCCAGCCCATATGAGGAACCTTGAGTCCGCCGGGCGCGAAGCGCACCACCCGGCCGGGCAGCACGCCGAAGCCTTTGGATTCCGGGGATTCCTCGCTCGATTCGAAGAGCAGTTGGTAGCCGAGACAGATTCCCAGATACGGCCGCCCGGCATCCAGCCAATCGCGGATTGGTTCCCACATTCCGCTGGCGCGGAGGTTTGCTGCGCAGTCACCGAACGAACCGACGCCAGGCACCACGACGGCTGCGGCATCCTCCAGCGCAGCCGCAGTGTTTGCCAACACGACCCCGGCCCCGCATGCTTCGAGGGCCTTCGCCACACTGCGAAGGTTCCCGCTGCCATAATCCACAAGTGCCACCTTTTCAGACATAAAAGCTCATTATGGTCTCCTCCCCGCGAAGATCAATACCGCCCAATCCGGAGGGAGCCGGGTCCGGGGGAGGAAGGGGACCCATTGAGAAACGGCCTCCATGGCCGCCGGATTAGGGACTTTTTGCAGCGAAAAGTCTTCAGCGAGGCACCGGGAAGGGGGCTGCAAAACACCAGTGGGCAGAAGTTAATGAGAAGGTATTCCTGATTTGGGGCAGTGCCTCGCTAGGTTCTGGTTGTCGTGAGGGCGCGGCTGTGCTTCTGTGGAAGATTCGTCATGAATGTCTTTCTAGAAAACCAGCCAAACTGCATCGCAAAACTCCGGGTTGAAGTCCCCGCCGAACGGGTCCGCAAGGAAAGGGCCAATGTCGCCGGAGACTTCCAGCGCGAGGCGCGAATCCCAGGGTACCGCCCCGGCAAAGCGCCGCGGCCACTCATCGAAACACGGTTCGCCAAACAAATTCGCGAGGAAATGATCCAGAAGCTGGTCCGGGAGGCCCTTTCGGAGGCCATCAAGGAGAAAGGCCTGAATGTTCTCTCGGTCTCTCGCATCGATAATACCGACCTTGCCGATGACGACACTCTGAAATTCCAGGCCACCGCGATCATTGCTCCCGAATTCGAATTGCCCGACTACTCGAAGATCCCGCTCGAAGTCGAACAGAAAACCGTGGGGGAGACCGACGTGGACGAAATGCTCGAGCGCTTCCGCGAGCCGCACGCCAGCTTTGTCCCGGCGGAGGGCCGGGCTGCAGCCGCGGCTGACTTTGCCGTCCTGACCTATGCAGCAACCCTCGACGGGAAACCCCTCGCAGAGGCTGCGGAAAACGTGCCGCCGCAACTTTCCGGCCGCCGCAATGCGTGGCTCCACCTCTCGGAGAATTCGCTTTTGCCTGGCTTCACCGAGCAGATCATCGGGATGGAAGTGGGTGCCGAAAAAGCTTTTCCCATCAATCTCCCGGCTGAGTTCGGCCATGAGGGACTCGCCGGTAAAACGCTCGAGTACAAAGTCGAGCTCCATGCGCTCAATGTCCGCAGCCTCCCGCCGCTTGACGACGCACTCGCCGCAAAAATTGAACCCGGTACGACACTTGCCGATCTCCGTGAGCGCATCGCGGCCCGCCTTAAAGATGCCGCCGAGAGCCAGTTCGACAACGACAAGCGCCGCGGTGCGATCAAGAGCCTGCTGGAAAAAACCCAGTTCGAACTGCCCGAGGAATATGTCTCCCGCGAGGCGCGCGGCATCCTCAACGACATCGTCCGCGAGAACCAGGCGCGCGGGATCAGCGACGAGGAAATCCGCAAGCACCAGGACGAACTGATCGGTGCCGCCCAGGAAGGTGCCAGAGACCGCGTGCGCTCGAACTTCCTCCTCGCGCGCATTGCCGCCAAGGAAAAGCTGGAAGCCACCGAAGCCGATCTCACAACGCTCGTGATGGAACTGGCCTACCGCTACGAGATTCCCGTGAAGAAGTTTATCACCGATCTCCGCAAGCGGGGCGGAGTCGAGGAACTGCGTGAACAGGTTCTCGCCCGCAAGGCCCTTGATTTGCTTGCGGCCAATGTTACCGTGACTCCTCCGGCCGGGGCATCCGCCCAAGCCTGATTTTTTTCCTATGCAAAATTCCTATCTGATTCCCACTGTCATCGAGCAGACCGGTCGCGGCGAACGCGCCTACGACATCTACTCACGGCTGCTCAAAGACCGCATCGTCTTTATCGGCACGCCAATCGATGACCACGTCGCCAATATCGTCATCGCCAAGTTGCTCTTCCTCCAGATGGAGGATGCGAAAAAAGACATCAGCATTTATATCAACTCGCCGGGAGGATCGGTGACCGCCGGGCTGGCGATTTACGACACGATGCAGTTCGTGACCTGCGATGTGAACACCTACTGCATGGGCATCGCCGCGAGCATGGGAGCCGTTCTCCTGGCTGCCGGCACGAAAGGCAAACGCTACGCGCTGCCGAATTCCGACATCATGATTCATCAGGTTTCGGGAGGAGCCCAGGGACAGGCCAGTGACGTCGAACGCCAGGTCGAGTTCATGTTCAAGCTGAAGAAGCGCCTTAACCGCATCCTGGCCCACCACACCGGCAAGCCCTACGAAGTTGTCGAGAAGGATGCCGATCGCGATTACTACATGACTGCCGAAGAAGCCTGCGCCTATGGCGTCGTGGATGAGGTCGTCAAATCCCGCAAGGAAATCAAACCTGCCGTCTCCGAAGACAAGCCGCAATAACCGTCATACACGCCGAGTTTCGGCTTCGCGTCGGCGGCAAATTCCGCTAGGGTTCCCACTATGGCCCGGTCCAACAACCTCACGATGTGCTCCTTCTGCGGGAAGAGCCATTCGGAAGTGCGCAAGCTGATTGCAGGCCCCGGAGTTTACATTTGCGATAACTGCATCACCGTCTGCAAGGGGATCCTCGACAAGGAATTCAATGAGGAGGCCCGCAAGCACCGGCCCGCGATGCGTGCGCTCAAACCCGCAGACCTCAAACGCGAACTCGATGCTCACGTGATCGGGCAGGACTGGCCCAAGAAGGTCCTCTCGGTCGCCGTCCATAACCATTACAAGCGCATTCAACAAGCCGATCGTCAGGCCGACGAGGGGCCTGGCGATCACGGCGATGTGGAGATCGAAAAGAGCAACATCCTGCTCATCGGCCCCACCGGATCAGGGAAGACTCTTCTTGCGCGGACGCTGGCGCGAATCCTCGACGTGCCTTTTTGCATCGCCGATGCCACCTCAATCACCGAGGCGGGCTACGTGGGAGAGGATGTCGAAACCATTATCCTCCGTCTGCTCCAAAGTGCCGATTATGACGTCAAGCGCGCGGAGGTTGGCATTATCTACATTGATGAAATCGACAAGATCGGACGCAAGACCGAGAACGTGAGCATCACCCGCGATGTCTCCGGGGAAGGAGTTCAACAGGCTCTTCTAAAAATCCTTGAGGGCACCGTCTGCAACGTGCCACCCCAGGGCGGGCGCAAACACCCCCAGCAGGAATACATCCAGATCAACACCCAGAACATCCTCTTCATCTGCGGAGGAGCATTCATCGGGCTGGACAAAATTGTCGGCCGCCGCCTCGGCGGAAGCGCCCTTGGATTTCACGCCCGC
>JBGSSC010000770.1:0-6545 GCA_041737265.1 Terrimicrobiaceae bacterium
CCTCCGCTGCTGGACGAGGTCGGCCTCACCTTTGCCATAAGGTGGTTCACCGACGGCTTCACCGCCCGCACAGGCATCGAAGTGGACCTGAGCATTGACGAAGATTTCCCCCGCCTCGAGAGCGAGATCGAGACGTCTCTCTTCCGCACCATTCAGGAGGCCACAAGCAATATCTACCGGCATTCCGGAGCGTCCCGCGCGGAACTGTCGCTTTCCATCGCTCCGGACGGCGAGATCCGGCTGCGGATTGCCGACAACGGCAGGGGCTTTTCCCCCCCCGATCCCACTCCGGAAGATGGCGGCCCCGCCCAGGGCCGGAGAATGGGCATCGGCCTCCCGGGAATGCGGGAGCGCTTGCTCCAGTTCGGAGGAAATCTTTCCATAGAAAATTCCCCGCAAGGAGTTACGATTCTGATTGTCCTTCCCAACACGACCCGCCATGCCTCCGGCAAATAAAATAAAAATCGTTATCGCAGATGACCACGAGGTCGTGAGGCAGGGGGTTCGCAACATCCTCGAATCGGAGCCGGACTTTCTTCTCTGTGCCGAAGCCACCACAGGACGTGATGCGCTCGCCTTCTGCGAGAAGCATCAACCCGATGTCGCAATCCTGGATATCAGTATGCCTGACCTCAACGGGATCGATGCGGCCCGCCAGATCATCAAGACCTGTCCAAAGACAAAAATTCTGATCTTCACGGTCCACGATGCCGAACGTCTAGTCTACGAAGTTGTGCGATCCGGAGCCCACGGATACATCCTGAAATCAGACGCCGGGCGCCATCTCATCGCCGCCGTGCACAGCGTGCTTGCCGGAAAACACTATTTCAGCTCCCAGGTCTCAGAGGTTCTCTTCGAGAGCTTCCGGCAGACCGGCCTGCCCCACACCGAGCCTCAGGAAGATGCCTCCGCCAAACCAACTTCACGTGAACGTGAGATCATTCAGCTTCTTGCCGAAGGCAAAAGCAACAAGGAAGTGGCAAGAAGCCTCGGAATCAGTGTGAAGACTGCCGAGACCCACCGGGCCACGATCATGAGAAAGCTGGGCATCCACTCGATCGGAGAACTCGTCCGCTACGCCATCCGCAATCACCTGATCCAAGCCTGATCCGGCGGGAGTTGGGAGGGAGCCGGGGGTGGGATGTGCAAGGAGACCCGCAAAGAAACTGGGGACAGCGCCGCCGGATCAGTAAATTTTGCTTCGCAAAATTGATCCAAAATCCAATCCGGTTGGATTTTGGCTAGAGTACGAGCAGCGTCGCGAGCCAGAGGAAAAGGCCCATGCTTACGACATCGGTCGCGGTGGTGAGGAAAATGCTCGAGGCGGTGGCGGGGTCCGCACCGAGTTTCTTCAGAATGATCGGGATGATCGCACCGGAAACCCCGCTCACCGTACAACTGCCGACCATTGCAAGAAATACCACCCCCGAAAGCATGAGAGCGCTGGGATTTTGGCCCCATGTTGCAAAGACAAACATTCCAATTGCCGCCGAAACTCCCACCAAGGCACCGTTGAGGAACCCGAGGAGCCCCTCCTTTGCCACCGCCTTTACGGCATTGGCCTCGGTTAACTCGCCAAGCGTCATTCCACGCAAAGAGACGGCCAGGGCTTGGCAGCCGGTGTTGCCGGACTGGCCGGCGAGGACCGGCAGGAAAACTGCCAGCGCCACCACTTGTGCGATGGTCTCCTCGAAAATTCCAACGACCGCTGCTGCTACAAAGGCTGTCACAAGGTTGAGCTGGAGCCACGGGTGGCGGAAAAGAAAACTTCTCTTCCATGGTGTGCTCAGGCGTTCCTCTTTTTCGACACCGACCATGCTTCCCGCCTGGGCACTCAGTTCGAAGGCCTGGGCTTCAAATAGTGTGCTGCCACGGATGAGGCCGATGAGATGATCCCCTTCA
The DNA here is from genome assembly GCA_041737265.1 of Terrimicrobiaceae bacterium. Taxonomy (GTDB): domain Bacteria; phylum Verrucomicrobiota; class Verrucomicrobiia; order Chthoniobacterales; family Terrimicrobiaceae; genus JBGSSC01. The sequence continues at coordinate 1,903 of JBGSSC010000770.1, forward strand.
TCAACCACGGGGTACACCGGATAGTGCCGGTCCAGCGTCGCCTTCATCGCGGCAATGAGATCGAGGTCGCCCCGGAGCACGAAGACATTGCGAAGCATGATCTCGCTGAGAGGCTGGGATTTTTCGCAAAAAAGCAGGTCCCGCATCGTGATCACCCCGAGCAACACGTTCTTTTCATCAACAACGAACCCGTAAGTGATGAGTTCGTGCTTCACCAACTCACGAAGCGCCTCAATGGTTTCACCGACTGTCTGGTTGGGAGGAAACACACCAACCGCGCGCTGCATGAGCCGTCCGACACTTCCCTCGGGAAACTGTCGTTCGAGTTCCCATTGCTTCACCACCTCGGCGGGTGCCGCCTTGATGAGAGTGGCCCGCACTTCGGGTGCAAGATGCTTTGCTATCGCTTGCGCCTGTGTGGGAAGAATCCGCTGGAGGGCCGCAATCGCGTCGAGTGGGTCGGCAGAGGCCACAAGATCCGCAGCTTCCCGCGGGCCCAGCAGGCCAAGGTTTTTTGGCAATTCGCCGGTGGCAGGCCTGGAATCGGAATCGCTCATCCTTTCCGATTAACAGAAGTCGGGGCGGGGAACCAACGTCAAAATTCCCCGGTTTGCGCGGAAGGGAATCTGGAATAGGGTTGGCCCTATGATTCCGCTTACCGACCTAACCGCCTATTTGGACAGTGCTCTGCGGGTTTCTGAGATTGGGGACCACCCCAATGCGATCAACGGCTTGCAGGTCGAGAAGGCAGGAGGCGTTGCAAAGGTTGCCGCGGCAGTTGATGCCTGTGAAGCGACCATTGAAGGGGCTGTGGAGCTTGGTGCGGACCTTCTCATTGTGCATCATGGCCTGTTTTGGAGCGGCCCGGCACCGGTCACCGGCCCCGCATACCGCAAGCTGCGCCTCGCACTGGGAAACGGGCTGGCAATCTACAGCGCCCACCTGCCCCTCGACTGCCACCCCGAGGTCGGAAACAATGTCCTGCTATGCGAAGCTCTCGGACTCCGCGGATCAAGGGAACCGTTTCTCGACGTGCGCGGCCAGCCCATCGGATTGCTCGCCGAAGAAACGATCAATCGCGAAGTCCTTCACAGCCGGATCGAGACCGAGGTCCGCGGGCGCGTCGTCCTCGCCCCGGGCGGGCCGGTGAGCACCCGGCGGATCGGGGTCGTCACAGGAGCCGCGGGCTCCATGATCTCAGACGTGGCGGCTGCGGGCGTGGACACCTTTATTACAGGTGAAGGGCCTCACTGGTGCTACACCGCAGCGGAGGAGCTTGGGGTCAACCTCTTCCTTGCGGGGCACTACGCGACAGAGATCTATGGAGTAAAGGCCATTGCCGCTCACATCGCCCAGCGTTTTGGGCTTTCCTGGGAGTTCATCGACCACCCAACCGGGCTTTGACCGGCCAATCCGCACCAAAATGAAAAAGACCGAACGGCACCAATGAAGGGACCGCCCGGCCTTTTCCTGATTTGAAAGGTTTACTTGCTGTAACCGGTTGTGGCCGGTGCAGGTGCCGAAGGCTTGCTTGCGCAGGCTCCGAGCCCGAGCGCGGCAACCGCAAATGCGACCACCGAAATGATTTTAACGAACTTCACAAAATTCCCCTCCTTTCTTTGCATGATGCGTGGGAGACACTGCTCGCTTCGGGTGTGGCTGACAATAACAATCGCTCACTGCAGGGACATATCCTGTAATCCAGCCCTGCAGCCATGCCTCCTTCCTTCCCAAACGGGCAATGACTGAGATCCGCTACGCACGCGGCGTGTTCCTCCCAAAAGCAGGGATCTGGCTCGACCCCTCCGGCAGGAAAGAGTTTGCATTTGTCTCACACGCCCACATGGACCATACCGGGCGCCACGAAAGAATCCTTTGCTCCCCTGCGACGGCTCGTCTTACAGCCGAGAGGACCGGATTGTCGGTTGAACGCTTCCAGACCCACCCATTTGGCCGGCAAACCGATTTTGGCTCATGGCAAGCCACCCTTTTGCCGGCTGGCCATGTTCTGGGCTCGGCGCAGCTGTTTGTCGAAATCAATGAAACAACTCTGCTTTACACCGGGGACTTCAAAATGCGCGCGTCGCTCACCTGCGAACGCATTGAACATCGGAAGGCAGACACTCTGATCATGGAAACGACTTTCGGTCTTCCGAGGTACCGTTTTCCCCCGGCTGAAGAGACCCTTGCTGCCATCATCCAATTCTGTCATGAGGCGCTTGAGGATGGCGCAGTGCCCGTCCTGTTGGCCTACGCACTGGGCAAAGCACAGGAGGTTCTTGCAGCGCTGGAGGTCGCAGGACTGCCCATAATGATCCATGGCAGTGTCGCAAAAATGGTGAATATCTACCGCGAATTTGGAATTGCTATTCCCCCTTTCCAGCCTTGGGAACCCCGTGCCGCGGCTGGTCATGTTGTGATCTGTCCGCCCGGAGTGGCAGGCTCGAAGGCCCTGGGTGCAATCAAGCCCCGCCTTGTGGCCGCTTTGACAGGCTGGGCTCTGGATTCCGGAACCGTGTTCCGGATGGGAGTCGATGCCGCATTCCCCGTATCCGACCATGCCGGATACGACGAGTTGCTCGAATATGTCGCGCTGGTAAACCCGGGGCGGGTATTCACACTGCACGGGTTCGCCCAGGAGTTCGCGCGGGATCTGCGTGCGCGCGGAATTGAAGCCTGGGCGTTGGGGGCGCCAAATCAGATGGAGTGGGATATCCTTGCGCCACCCCCTTCCCTTCCTCCTCCGCCAAGGCATTCACCATTGGGCGGATCCGGCTTCGATGCCTTCGCCCGGGCCTGCGAGGCCATCCGCCTTGCCACGGGCAAAATTCAGAAGGCCGCGATTCTGGTTGAGTTCTTCAGCAAATTGGATTCCTGCGGGCTCCAACTTGTAACCCTCTGGCTCACCGGCCGGGCATTTTCTTACAGCGATAAGCCCGTATTGCATCCGGCTCTGATCCGAAAATCTCTGGCACGAGCGACTGGCCTCCCGGAACTTGAGGTTCGAACGGTTTCCCGCCGTAACAAGGACCTGGGTAAAGCAGCTGTCGAGTTGCTCTCGATTAGAGGATCGGCGAAACACGGGGATTCACCGCTGGAAGAAATTGCCGCTCTGTTCCAAAGCCTTGCCACCCCGGGTTCCCCTACGGCCAAAATCGAGCGCCTGGCAGAGGCTCTTTCTGCCATGCATCCGGTCGCTGCCAGCTATCTCATTGGTATTATCGGGGCAGATGTTCGGATCGGCCTGAAAGCGGGCCTTGTGGAGATGGCGCTGGCGGAAGCCTGCGATCGGCCGGTTGAATTGCCGGAAGATCGTGCTACAAGCGCAGGGACCACCGAGTCAGATTCCATGAATTCCCGAATATGATGCACCTCAGTCAGGTTTTTCATCCCCTCCGTTTCAGAGCCTCCTCCCCCAAGGAATCTGAAGGACTTTCCGCGTGCCGAAAGTCATTCAGTGAGGCGCTGAGAGGCCGGGAGGCAACGCGATCGCCGGGAAGGCCTGTGGGCTCTGGCCTCCACCCGGTGACCAGGCCACTCCGGCTTGGCATGATAATAATCCTCGCCGGCCTCGGGATGGCCTGGGGTCGTGAGTTTTCCGTGGTCGCCTACAATGTCGAAAATCTGTTCGATGGGGATGGCATCTCCGTTTACGAGGACTACGGCCCGGACAAATATACCTCCGCACACCTCGCGGTGAAGCTGGGGAATATTGCCAGGACCCTCGCGAGAGTGGATGAGGGAGCCGGCCCGGACATCATCATTTTCAATGAAGTCGAGCTGGATCAAACCCCGGAATCAAGCATTGAAGGCTACCCGGAATGGCTTGCATCAGTCGGCGGAGAAAAGGCCGAGGACGTGCTCGCACAAACTCCTCTTCCTGCCGATTGGGCTGGAGTTCCTGCAGAGGCCTGGCTGCTCAAGGCGTGCCACGATGCCGGACTTCGCGGGTATTCGGTGGCAGTCACCGACGAAAAACCGGGAGTCTATGAGGACGGACGCGGCGTCTCCGTGCGCAACGTGATCTTCTCGCGGTTTCCGGTCACTGCCGTGCGAACCCACACGACACCCAGTGCCCGTGCCATTCTGGAAGTGACTCTCGATATCGATGGTCACCCCCTCACCCTCTTTGCAAATCACTGGAAATCCGGGGCCGGAGACCTTGAGAGCGAAGCGGTGAGACGCGGCAACGCGGCCACCCTCCGCTCCCGGCTTGACGAAATTTTCACCAAGGACCCGGGAGCGGATGTGATCGTTGCGGGTGACCTCAACTCCCACTACAACCAGAACCGGCGCTACCGTGACATGGGGAAGACAGCGATTAACGACATCCTCGGAGCCCAGGGAAACGAACTGGCACTCCGCCGCAAATACAGCCCGGATCTCTACAACCTGTGGTTCGAACTCCCGTCGGACCAGCGAGGCAGCGACATCTACCGCAACGAATGGGGAACCCTCATGCACATCATCCTCTCGCGTGGACTCTACGACCAGAACGGCATCCAATATGTCGACAACAGCTTCTCAGTCATGAAAATCCCGGGCCTCAACGCAGATGTCTTCGGCCGCCCGATCCGGTGGTCACGCAGCAGCAACCCCGGAGGATTTTCCGATCACTTTCCTGTTTATTTGTTTTTGATCAG
>JBGSSC010000011.1:0-2369 GCA_041737265.1 Terrimicrobiaceae bacterium
CAGCACGGGAGGGACCGGTTCCTGCCGTTTTGATCTGCCCCGGCGGGGGCTATGGAGGGGTTTCCATCGACAAGGAAGGACATCATTTCGCCGATTGGTTGTCTGCCCGTGGAGTGGCAGGCGCCGTGCTCAAATACCGGATGCCATGCCCGCCTTCCCCTCATCTTCCTTTCCCGGCGGTCGATTTTTTCCAAGCGTTGGAGGCTCTTGCAGATTATGACGGGCTTGATCCCCGGCGGGTCGTCTTTGCCGGGTTCTCAGCGGGCGGACACCTTGCCGGCCTCTGTGCGGTGCGCTTTGCAGAGTTGGCCCGGAAAGCGGGATTCGCCGGCCCTCCTCCCGCGGGGGTCGCATTGCTTTACCCGGTCGTTTCCATGAGGGAGGGTTTCTCGCATGGCGGCTCGCGGGCAAATTTGATCGGGTCCGACGCGGGGCCAGCGGAAACTGATTTTTATTCCATGGAAACCGGAGTTGGAGCGGCGAGCCCGCCACTGTTTCTGGTTCATGCGGAGGATGACAAAGGTGTGCCTATTGCAAACAGTGAACTCCTGGCGAGTCGGTATCGTGAGGCGGGGAGACCGGTGGAATTCCTGACCTACCCCGAGGGCGGCCATGGCTTTGGCATGGCAGTCGGCAGAAAGCCTCTGGGAGATTGGGTGCCTGCCTTCGGTGCCTGGCTGGATTCCTTGTCCCAATCCGCAGCAAACGCTGCGGATCAGTAAATCACCGACATCCCTTGGATGCCGAGATCGTCGCGCACGAGTCCGTTCCTTCGATCGAAGAAATACCGCGCCCAGATGCTGATGTAGCCCTCGTTGTAATCGGCCGTGACATTATATCCCGCGGAGCCGCCAATCATCCAGTTGGGGTTGATGAGATACCCTCCGGTCACGTTGATAAGGCCGACCCCGGTGCTTGATGATGTGCTGGGATAGTTGCGGCCATCCTTTTTGAGTGGAAAGTAGGGAGAGGAAGCCTGCTCGTTGGTCTGGAAGCCGGCACCCACAGCGCCGCCGGCCAGCCATCGCCTGCCTTCTTTGGTCAGGAACTGTGCCTGAATGATTCCTTGAAGGAGGTACTGCGGACTGAAATAGCCGCCATGGCCGTAGGTGAAGAAGTTCTGGTTATTGTCAAATGACTCATAGGAAACCGCAGGTCCGACGGTTACGAATTCGAAATCTTTCACCGCAAACTCGTGGGCAAAGGCAATCACACCGGAAAACCGGGTGTTTTCGTCCACGTTCGTGCCATCGATCCATCCATAGGATACTTTTCCGAAGATAGTGTTGTTGCCGGGGAGTGAACGGAAGACTGAGAGCGATCCACCGGTTTCGATCACACGGCCCCATTTCTGTCCGGTGTATGGGTCCTCCATTCCGACATAAGACAGGAGGGACTCTTTGATCGATCTGCCGTAGATCTCGCCTTGAACGTAGCCTTGCAGGTCGCGGTAGATGATACCGGCATTGCCTGTGGGCCGCGCGCTGAGGGGACCGTTTTGAGGGGTGGTGCCCAGGTTGAAATAGAAACTCCACCAGTCCACGTACGCGAAGCCGACCCCGAATTCCCAAAGATTGTTATAGCTCGTGACCGGATCGAATTCATAAGGGGTGAATTCCTCCGGCACATTACCCACGTTTGCCCCCGGCTGTAGCTCGCCGGCATCCAGCGTGATCCGCGCGATGTAGGCGCTGATGATTGTCTTTTCCGCGGGCGAGAATTGCCCCTGGATGACCGGCGCAACCCCCGTGTTGAGTTGGCTTTCGCCTTCCTGACCGGATTTCGTGCGGTAACCGAAGCCGCCTGCCACGCTCGGGCCGTTGAGGTTGACAAGCTCCGGATAGATCTTTGCACCGCCGACGTCGGTCGAAGCCCGGTAAAGGCCCGCCTCGTAGTAGCGTCTTGCGTCATAGGTGGCATACACGCGTTTCAATGGCCCTCCCGCAGTCGAGAGACGGTCGAGTTGGTCATAATCCTCCAGCTTCGTGAGAGAGGAATATAGGCCTTCGGCGCTTTGCTGATCCGGCGATTGCGAATAGAGCTTTTTGAAGAGGCCCGCCGCGGCAGTATAATTCCGTGTGTGGTAGTAATCCCACGCCAGCAGCATTTGCTCCGCGCGGGAGAGTGGTCGCGCTGCCGCGGCCTTCTCAATAAACTCGAGGCTCTGCCCGTAGCGCCGCATTTCAAAGTAGTCGAAGGCCCGTTTGGCATAGATGTCGCCTTCCAGAGACCGCATTTTTGGATAGCTGTTGCCGCGGAAGTTGACGATGGCCTCTGCGGAAGAGAGATCCCCCTCCCGGAATTTGGTGAGCCCAAGCCCATAGGCCGCTTCGCCGTTCTTTTGATTCCAATCCAGAGCCTGACCAAAC
>JBGSSC010000023.1:0-3034 GCA_041737265.1 Terrimicrobiaceae bacterium
AAACGATTTGCCATGTGAAGCACATCATCGCTCTCGGTGCCGAAGAATACGCAAAAATGGGAACACCCGGCGATGGGGGAACCCGCACCATGTGTGTGAGCGGCGACGTGATGCGCCCCGGCTTCTATGAGTTACCAGCGGGGGCCGTCACGCTTGGCGAGTTGATATTTGAAGTCTGTGGCGGCCTCAAACCGGGGCGCACGCTCAAGGCTGTGATTCCCGGCGGAAGCTCGGCCAAGGTCTTGAGGGCGGGGGAGGTTTTCAAAATGAAAGTCAAGGGATCCGACGGCCAGATGATGGACAAGGAGGTTCCCCTGCTCGACGTGGTCATGGATGCGACCTCGTTAACTGCTGCGGGGACGATGGTCGGAAGCGGAGGGGTGATGGTCATGGATGACACCCGCGACATGGTTTGGGCTCTCAACAACCTCAACCAGTTTTATGCCCACGAGAGTTGCGGCCAATGCACCCCCTGCCGCGAAGGCAGTCTCTGGATGTCCAAAATCACAACCCGCATGCTCGACGGAGGAGCAGCCCCCGCTGACCCCAAGACGCTCAAGAATGTCGCCGACAACATCGCCGGCAGGACCATCTGCGCCTTTGGCGAAGCCTGTTCCTGGCCAACCCAAAGCTTCCTCGCCAAATTCCCCGAAGAGTTTTCCGCTCTGGCCACTGGCAATAAGGCAATTTAAATGGGTCGTAGCCGCCGTCGTGAGACGGTGGCCTCCGACTTCCATTGTGTCTCTCCCTCCCCGCCCTCACGGGCGCGAGGGCGTTGTCTGCCATCGCCCGGTTGATGCCGTAGGAGAAGCGGTATCTCCCACTTTCGGAGGCTCCTCAGCGTTGACGAGTCTGCCGCCTCCGGCTTGCAAATCCGGCAAAAAGCAGCCCTGCCACCAAGAGGCTCGTCCATGTGCCTGGCTCGGGGATGGCGTTCAACGAAACGCTGCCGTCGGTGTAAAGGTTCCCGGTATTCCATTCGAGATTCTGGGCGGAGAGATCGGGAAAGATCAGTGACGAAAAGGTCCCGGAGAGTTCCCCCCATTCGAGCAGGTCGAACGCGTCCCCGGCGGCCGGAACAAACCCATTGATCAGCTCGATCTGAAGGCCCCCATCGAAGCTCGCAAGGCCGCCGATTAGAAGCTGGTCGTATTCATCGCCGACAATCAGCCCTCCCAACTCCATGAGAAGTACGCCTTCGGATGTCTGGGTGAAATTTCCTGAGACCGTGGTCACCGCAGGCGAGCTGCCCGGGGAGAAAATTCCCGAGTCAACGGTCAGGTCACCATTGATGATCGGGGTGGCGAGAGTGCCTCCATTGCGCAGGAGAACGCCTGCGCTGAGGGCACCCACGGGGCGAATCTCCGATGCCTGAACCGAGCCGCCATTGATGTCCAGCAAATCCCCTCCGCCAACATAAATAATGCCGTCCACGCGGAGGGAGCCGTTTTCCAGAACATTGACCCTACCCGCCCCTTTGGAGTCGGAACTCCCGTAGTCTTCGAGATCCGGGTAGCGTGTCCCGATGAAGAGATCATCAAAAACATGCCAGGTCGCCGCTGACATGTCGGTGCCACCGAGGGTGACGATCCCTTCCGCGACCGAGTCGCCAGAACTGTATGCGCCCACGTAGGCGTTCGAGCTTTCCACATGGGCCCCATTGCTGATTTCCAAGCTCGCATCTCCATGGAGTCCGACAGTCAGTCCGCCGGTCGCGAAATAGGAATTGGTTCCCTCGACCGTTGCCGCGACCATGCTGTAAGGCTGCCACGCGAGGACTGTTGAAGAGGTCACGTTGACAAAGCCACCGTCCTGAATCGAGATGGCGGCGTGCCCGTTCATGCCGGTGTTGAGGGATCCGTACACCCACCAGCGGGAGCGTGTGGTTTCGTCCGCCGAGCCACTCACGGTTACCGTTCCACTACCGATGTCCCGCGTCCCCATGGTGTAGCTCACACTGGCATTGTATCCGCCAACGTAGGCGTTGTAGGTCATGACGGTGCCTGAGTTGGAAACGTTCAGACTGCCCGCTCCTTCGTAACCGACATAGAGATTACCCGTGCTGCCCTGCCGCATATTCCATGTGGACCCCAGTCCATCCACCGTTGCGGTTCCAATCGTCCCGTCCAAATAGCCGATATAATTCGTATAGCCTTTGTTGGTGATGCGTCCGCCTTCCTCAAGGAGCAAGGTCGCATGGCCATCGTATCCGACGTAAATTCCTTTGCCGGGCTCCCAGTGGTCGGGCAGCGGATTTTCAAATTCGGCGGCGCCAACTCCGCTGAACAGGCCGACGACGTTTGAGCCGCCGTCTCCGTCGGGATCGATGACGACTCCCGCGTTGGCTGTTGCAAGGGATAGGACGAGCAGGAAGGAATATTTTTTCATGATTGATCAGGGGTTCACTCATGAGATATGCGCTTACGACGGCATTGTTACGGGTTGGCAGCGGGTTAATTCATGTCGTAGTGGCCTCCGCCATTCGGCCGGCTCTCTCCCTCCACGCCCTCACGGGCGAGGCTAGTTCGCCTCGACTATTCCTGCGGAGGAACGGGCACGAGAAATCCCTGCTCATTGACCCGGAGGCCAATCTGCTTCTCCACGGCGTCCGGGGAAACGGAGGGAGCCGGCAATTTCCAGAGGGATTCCTTGCCGTTGGGATGGCGGGCGAGAAGATCCGTCGGGCTCATAAACGCAAGTTCAGCGACCCGGTGAGGGAAGAGAAACGGCGGCAGGAGCGGCCGTCCGGTTTCCAGGTCCCAAAGGTAGAGACGGCGGTCATCGGAGACCGCAGCAAGCTTCGTTTCCTCCTCGTTCAATGCCGCAGTGACCACGGGCATCTCAGTGTGAATCTCCATGTGTGCCCCCGCACGCTCCACGGTGAGAATCGTTCCAGGAGGAACCGGTTTCACTGCAACGATACGCCCCTGGATTCCGCCAAAACGGGCGGGATCCCGGCGCAATGGCGGCTTTGGAAGATCTCCGGAGGAACGGGTGAGTATTTTTTGCAGATCTTTGGGAAATTCGAGAGTGA
>JBGSSC010000040.1:0-4451 GCA_041737265.1 Terrimicrobiaceae bacterium
GTCGGCCCGCATTCGCTCGAAGTGAAGGACGAAAAGCACCCGATTGTGAAACCTGTCCTGGTGAAGGCAAAGTCCAACGCCGACCGACGCTGGATGCCCGTGCCGTGCGTACGGGTCAGCGGACCGTTTTTTTTCCCAAAAAATCCCAAACATCAGTTGCTCAGCTATGATTGGGAACACCGCATCGGTGCGGTGCTCGCCGCGCCCTATGGCAAGGGGCGGGCGGTTGCGATCAGCCCGCATCCGGAAATGACCCAAAACGAACGCGGATTGGAACTGCTCAATGAGCCACTCATGCCGGTCTCTGAACTTCTTCGCGCTTCCCTCGAATGGTCTGCAGGCCGTAAACCAACCCTATGAAAACCCAACCCAACGTCCTCCTCATCTGCGCCGACCACTGGGCCGGCAGGCATCTTCGCAGCGCGGGCCATCCCGCTGTAATGACACCGACCATGGACCAACTGGCAAATCTCGGAACTTCTTTTTCCCAGGCCACCTCGGCATGTCCGACGTGCGTTCCCGCCCGCCGCACCCTGATGACCGGCCTTTCCGCCCGCGGACATGGCGACCGGCGTTTTGACGCAATGGCGGAGTTCCCCGCCGTGCCAAGCCTTGCACAATGCTTCCGGGATGCCGGCTATCAGGCCAGCGCCGTTGGAAAACTCCACGTCTGTCCGCCCCGCAACCGCATCGGCTTTGACGAAGTGATCCTCAACGAGGAGGGACGCCATCACATGGGGACAACGTCTGACGACTGGGAGCTTTACCTTGCCGAACAGGGCTTCACGGGCCGCGAGTATTCCGCAGGCGCGAACAACAACGACTACCTCGTCACTCCCTGGCATCTGCCGGATGAACACCATCAGACAAACTGGACGGCACGCGAAATGTGTCGCACGATTTACCGGCGCGATCCTCGCAAGCCGGGGTTTTGGTACCTCTCCTTTGCCGCACCCCATCCGCCCACGTGGCCGATAAAAACCTATCTCGATCTCTATCGCGATGTGACGCTTGACGATCCCATCGCAGCGGACTGGAGCAAAGATTTTTCCGCCCTACCCTACAAAATCCGCAACTACCGCAGCGGAGATAGCATGCGCGGGGCGCAACGGCATGAGTGCGATCTGGCCCGCCGCGCATTTTACGCGATGATCACTCACATCGATCATCAGGTCCGGGTTGTGCTCGGGACGTTGCGCGAGCAGGGACTGCTCGATAACACGATTATCGCCTTCACCAGCGATCATGGCGATATGCTCGGCGACCATGGTATGTGGGGTAAACAGGTCATGTATGAAAGTTCCTGCCGCGTGCCATTTCTTATCGTTCCCCCTGCGCGTGATGCCACGATGGAGCGTGGCGTTCGTGACAACCGGCTTGTCGAACTTAGGGACATGATGCCCACGCTGCTCGAACTCGCGGGCCTTCCCGTGCCCTCGCACGTCGAGGGTGTTTCAGCGTTCACGGGAGAACGACGGGAAACGCTCTACTGCGAACATGGCGAAGGCGGGATGGCCACACGAATGCTGCGGGATGAGCGTTACAAATTAATCTATTACGCCGAGGGAAACCGATTCCAAATGTTCGATCTACAAAGCGACCCCGGTGAAATCACGGACCTCTTCGCCTCCTCCGCCCATTCGGAAATCCGCGGGCGCCTTCAGGCCGAATTGGCCTTGCAGCTTTACGGCGGAGACGAAGTGTGGGTCCAAGAGGGAGTATGGCAGGGGTTGCCAATGAATACCGGTCAACCCAAACCCAATTTTGATTTTTCCGGTCAGCGCGGAATCCGGTTTCTTTAAGTCTCACCAAGACGGCCCCGCTGTTCGAACGCATCGAACCGGCGGGTAAGGGACGGACTCCACACCTCTGGCCCGTTGAGGGCTTCCGCGATGTAGGGAGCCCAGTTCTGCCAGAAAAAATTAAAGGGCACCTGTCCCCAGCCCGCAACAAAGGCGCTCTCGCCTGTCCAATGCGCGGGGTTGAACGAGACGGGCTGGAACATCCTCCGCCAGCCGGAGGCGAGAAGATATTCGGAAAGAAACTCCCGATACGGTGCCGGATCCAGTGCATGGCGCGCGGCGAACGCAATCGGGGGCCAAAACACCTGGGTGTGATCGTAGGTTCCGGTCATGTAGGCCTTCCGCATGGCAGGGTTCGAGAGGACGGAATCCGCCATTTTGATCAGCGCGTCGGCCAATCCGGCATCTTCGGTGAGCTGATGGTATTCGACCAGCGCGTGCATTCCGCCAAAGGTGTGAAAAAACATCGAGCCATCATTGAGCTTGCGCGAGGGCGCGAGGATTTGTGGACCTGGAAAAGTTACGTCTGGCTCAACGTAAAGGCCATCGGGTGAAACAAAAGTCGCGATGTATTTGCGCAGGGTTTCGGCTTCCCCGGGCGAGGCAGTGAGTTCCCAATGAAAGAGCAGCCCGCCCAGCCGCCCGCTGTGCCCAGCGTGGACGTTGACTGGAGTGCGGGAAAAAACCTCGCGGTACAGTTTTTCGATCACGTCGCGGGAGCGCCCCTCACCGGTGAGACCGTAATGTAGGCGGTATTCCGATACCGTCGTCTGGCGCTCTTCGTGATTGCCGTCGCTCCAATGCTGCACGCCGTGCCGGGTGCCTGTGCCAAGCCAGCGCCCCTCATGTCGGGTGATGACATCCCGCGAATGACGCGCCAGCGCCTCGGCCGCGAAAAAGACCTCTCGATTGCCGTGGCGCAGGTATTCGTGCTGGAGAAAAAGATTCGGCATGCCTTCGGTGTTCGACCAGCCCCAGCGTCCGTTGTCGTAGGCCCAGTCGTTGTCCGGCTGATAATCGAGGGTGCGTTCGGTGGCGGGAATGGGTGGGATGCGCTCACCCCGCGCGATGCGTTCCCGATATTTCGCCACTTTTTCGGGAGGCAAAATCCAGCCGTGACCTCCGCGAAAATAGTGTCGGAGATCGCCGAAATTCCAAAAGCCAAACCAGCGGTGCAGTTTGCGATGAAACAGAAAAAATTCCGTGAAGTTGGTCCAGGCCGCCCAGGCGCGCGGCCACTGTTTTTCCGGTGCGGTCGGCAAGGCCACCCCGGTGGATTTGTAACGATCCCACCCGGCATAGAGAAGGGGAGGGCTGGCAAAATCCGCCGCCTTCGCAGCGGGGTCCGGGCCACCCGCGGCCGGTCCGATGCTGAGCAGAATTTCGTGCGAGCGCGAAATGCCCAGAAAGGGTTCCTGATCAAAATAGCGGTCCCAAACCCAACCGGGCGTTTCGCATGGAGCCTCGCCTTGGGCGGGATGCATGGTTTCCGAATACCTCCGCACATCCATCGGGCCGGCTTCAACGGGCCAGAGATCGACCCGCAAGCAGTCGGCATCCACGGCCAATGCCTTGGGGTATTGTGCTGCGAAGTTGCGAATGGCGACCATGCAGCGATGGGTGCCGCAATCCGCTTTCATCCAGCCCTGCCCGGTCCCGCCCCAGCGGTCGTGCTTCCACCTGCCGTTCTTGCGGTGAAGGTGGGCGCTGCGGTCGTAGGTTTGTTGCAGCACGAACTCACTGGCTTGCGGAGCGAGCGAGAGGGGAATCTCCAAGCCGAGGCGCAGGAGAAACGTCCGCCGCGGATCCCGAAAAAGAAACTCAATCGTGTGGGTAATCTGGATATCGGCACTGTCGGCGTGAAATGTCAGACGCAGAATAATCCGCGCCGGCTCGCGGTTGGTCGTCATTCCCTCCAGCCGGATGACGGCGCGCAGCGGACCTGATTCCTCCACGTGAATGTCGCGCACATCCAGCGTTCCCTGATCCACTGTGCCGCCGATGGCCGTTTCGTATGGCAGCACCTGTTCGGGATCGAGGAGAAAATCAACAACGCACAAACGGTTCCCTGGTCGCTCGGATAGAACATTTTGGTTATTCCAAATAATCTCCGCCAGCCAGTGCGAACCTCGACGTAGCCCGACACGCAGCGCGCCGGTTTGCACACTGACCATTTCCTCCGTCTCGCGGACTTCGACGGTTTCACTTGACCGGGGACCCGGTTCGTCAGTTTGCGTGAGGCTGATGGGCAGGCAACGGCCTGTGCGCAGCGTGACACCGGCAGGTCCGATTTTTGCGGCTTGCTTGGGCTCGGCGGGAAAGGTGAGCAAGGCCCATTTGATCGAGCCGTCCGGCCAGTGGCCCAGCGGCCGCGCTTGCAGCGGAACCCGCGCTCCCGACAAAGCTACGGCGAGGCGGCACACATCGGTCAGTTCGCCCCTTGCAAAAGGCCAGCCGCCCGTCACCCAGAGCGGTTCCTGCGACGGTGTGTCCGTGAGCCATTTTCCTTCGTGCTGGACATCTGCGGTTTTTTCCGTGCAGGCCCAGCGCGCGGCGATCACGGCTCGCTGCGCGCGCACTTCCTTCTCGTGATGATGGGCGGTCAGCAGAATTTCGTGACGGATCACCGGGCCGAACCGCCAACCCGGC
>JBGSSC010000053.1:0-3230 GCA_041737265.1 Terrimicrobiaceae bacterium
AGCGTTTCGCGCGGCGTTCGAGGGATTGAATCTCTTCGATGAAATCGCCGACTTCTTCGAACTGGCGGTAAACACTCGCATACCGCACATAGGCGATCGGGTCGATTGCGTGAAGGCGCTCCATGACCTTTGCTCCAAGCAGGCGCGATGGCACCTCCCGTTCGTCGCTTACCGCGAGGTCGTGGATGATTTCCTCCACGGCCGCTTCCACGGCCTCAATTCCAACCGGGCGCTTCTCACAGGCCTTTGTGATGCTGGCCATGAGCTTTTGCCGGTCGAAAGGTTCATGCCGGCCGTCTCGTTTGATGACCCGAATCTCCACCCTTTCGATCTCTTCGTAGGTCGTGTATCGCGTCTGACACGCCAAACATTCACGGCGTCGGCGGATGCTGGTGCCTTCCCGGGAAAGCCGGGAATCGATCACCTTATCGTCCAGAGAAGCGCATTTTGGGCAACGCATTGTGTTGCAGAATAACTACAATGCCATCCAACCACAAGATGTTGTGACGTCAAGGGGTTTTGGGAAAACTTTTTCACAAGGTGTTGACATCCGGCGGCCAAAAACCCGGTGCCAGTTGATAGCGGGGGTTGTGTTGCGGAGAACGGCTTTGGAGAATGAGGATTCCCCGGCCGACGGATTAGAAAGTTCTGCCGTGCAAAAATGCGGGCTATTCCCAGAAAATCACGTCGCCCGTGGAGGCGAGAACTTTCATCAGCCCGATGTATTTTGTATCCGGATCGTAACACCAAACCGACCAGATCGGGGAGGCGCCTTCTCCCTTTTGGTCGAGCAGGAAGCTCGCGCTGCCGAGTTTCCGATGTCTGGCGGCCACGTAGCGTTTGGCAATATCGTACGCACCCCGTGAGTCGACCAGGACCTGGGAGAGGTTGATGGGCGTGAAATCCCCGAGCAACACGCGGAGGTCCAAGGAGGTTTTTTGCTGGACGATTTTCCCGTTGCGAACGGTGATGGAAAGGATCCCATCGGCGCTGTGAGAAGCGCGGGAGACGAAATACCACTGAGGAGGATCGGGGGCGCCGTTGTCTGCCGAAATACGCACGATCTTCGAGCGGTAGCGGTCGGGCAGGGCCGATGCGGCCTTCCTGGCACTCTCGGCAGGAGCCACTCCGATGGTGCACGCAAAGGCAGCAGCCACAAGGCAGGCTATGCTGGTGCGGGAATATTTCATCTCAACAGGAAAGGTTTTTATGCGCTCCATCACAAAGCGGAGACGCTTTGGAATGTTTGCACTGGCAGAACCACAGGTCCCCGTCTTTCTCCGCAGTGTACTTCTGCGGTTGAAATCCCGAGCCTTTGTGGGAACCATCGCAGAACGGCTGCGCGGCAGAAAGCCCGCACGAACACCACCAGTAATCTTTACCGCTTTCAACGGTGACTTTCACGGGGCTTCGGGCTGCGATGGTCGGAGTCATGTTCGTTGTGTAGCTCCGGGCTCCGTTTGGCGCAAGAGTGGAGATCATCGTGAACGATTTCCCACTTTGTGATTTCCGCAGGCAATGGCCTCGCCTAAAAGGGCACACGTGGAGAAGGAAACACGATGAAAGATCCCGTGCCGGATGCGGCCCAGTTGAAAGTAACGAATCTGGGAGAGCGTCGGTTTCCCTCGCCGCTGGGAACACTTTTCGAGCAAGAGGCCAATGCCCACGTCTTCTATACCGACGAGGCCCGTATCGTCGCCGACCATGCTCTTACAAGCATTCTGTCCCATACCGACAGCGGACAGAACCTGCCCTGCTTCGAAATCGCCGGCCCGCGCAGCAAAATCTATTTTGAACCGGCGAAGACCATCTGTGCCATCGTAACCTGCGGCGGGCTGTGCCCCGGCTTGAACGATGTGATCCGTTCGATCGTTCTCCAGGCGCATTACCGCTACGGCGTGGAGTCGATTCTGGGGATCCGCTACGGCTTTGAGGGACTGAACCCCTCCTACGGACACGAAACGATTGCTCTCACCCCGGAGTTTGTAACCAGTCTCCACACGTTCGGCGGTACTGTCCTGGGAACGTCCCGTGGCCCTCAGGATGTCAAAGTGATGGTGGACCGACTCGCTGAACTCGGCGTCAATGCGCTGTTTGTCATTGGAGGCGATGGGAGCCAGCGCGGCGGGCTCAGCATTTTGCGGGAGGCCCAAAGCCGCGGGATGGAACTCGCGGTGGTCGGGATTCCAAAGACGATCGATAATGACATGATCTTCATGGACAAAAGCTTTGGCTTTGAGACCGCGGTTTCTGCAGCGGTTGAAGCCATCAACGCCGGCCACACCGAGGCCCGCGGGTCCCGGCACGGGGTGGGACTTGTGAAGTTGATGGGGCGCCACTCCGGGTATATTGCCTCGTTCTCGGCGATTGCCAGTGGTGAGGTCAATTGTGTCCTCATCCCGGAAGTCCCCTTTGTACTTGAGGGGGAGCATGGATTGCTGGAGTTCATTTACCGTCGGGTGGTGAGCCGGGGCCATGCGGTCATATCTGTCGCGGAAGGCGCAGGGCAGGAACTGCTCAACTCGTCCGGCGGCACAGACGCCTCAGGCAACCGGCGTCTCGGCGACATCGGCATCTTCCTGCGGGGAAAAATCGAGGAATACTTCACCCGCAGAAACACCGAGCTGAACCTCAAATATATCGACCCCAGCTATCTGATCCGGGGAGTTCCGGCTTCAACCAATGACCGGGTTTACTGCCTGCGTCTCGGGCAGGCGGCTGTGCATGCTGCCATGGCGGGCAAAACCGGTATTGTCGTTGCAAGATGGCACGGAACCTACGTTCATCTCCCGACAGCTGTCGCGACCTCGGCACGCCGCACGGTTGATCCAACGAAGGATGTATGGCTCGCCGTTTTGGAGTCCACCGGGCAACCGTCCCGGTTCTTTTGACTATCATCATTCCACAAGGATGCCGGGGCTCCGCTCTTGTTCTGCATCATTTTGCGAAGCAAAATTTTCTAATCCGGCGGCCGGATTAGGAGGCGTCAATCTCTCCGGCAATTCTCAGGAATGCTGAACGGGGGTTGGAATCTCCGGATATGGGTCTTCCGATAACGACGTAGTTGGCTCCCCGCCGGACGGCCTCCGCGGGAGTTGCCACCCGCTTCTGGTCGCCGGGATCCGTTCCCTGAGGGCGGACTCCCGGAGTGACGATAGTGAGTTCTGGACCGAGAGTTTCACGCAGCGGAGTGATTTCCTGCGGGCTCGCCACGACCCCGCGCAGACCAG
>JBGSSC010000140.1:0-2569 GCA_041737265.1 Terrimicrobiaceae bacterium
AGATTTCAAAGGAGTCCTCGGTGGAAGTCCTCACTGCCGTTACCTTTGTGATCATGGAATTTTCGACCAGGGCATCCACTACCGATGTGTTGAGCAGGACAGTCAGGTTCGCTTCAGCCCGGCACTTTTCGTAGAGAATCCCGTCGAACATCGAGGGGGATCTCTGCGGATTTCGAACGGAGTTTTCGAGCCGGATTTCCTCGATCAGGCCCGTCTCGCGGGCTTCGTTCACCAGGTCGATTGCGGGACGGTTCGTATTTGCACCGACAATGTGCATCCGGATCTCGCTGCTGGCGTTGCCGCCCAGAACGGGTCGGTCCTGGCACAGAATGACTTTGGCCCCCTGGCGCGCGGCTGCGATGGCGCAGCAGACCCCGGACATTCCTCCACCGGCGACGAAGACATCGCAGGACATTGTGTGAGTCTGAAAGCGTTTCATATGCAGGAGAGGTCGTGGTTCATAATAGTGGAGAATGGCAAAACAAAATTCAGGCGCGGAGCTGTTCATCGGCCAGCCACTCCCTGAGTGCAACAGCGAAGTGACGCCCGAGTTCCCGGGCAGACCTGGCATTCACCTCGGAGCCGCTGGCATTGGAATAGGCGATCTCGAGGCTGGCAGCCAACAAGGAGTCAGGAAGGGAACTGCTCCAGGAACAAAAGTTCCTCTTGTCCGAGGCCGGCGTTGTATTGAATCCCGATCCAAAGGCCAGCTTGTTCGGGTGGCGGACAAGCCCCGAAGGTCCCTGAACCCGGCCGATGCATTCGCTCAATCGATCGACCCGGGCTGCCTGGGTCCGGTCCTCCGGTTCGATGAAGAAGACACTTTCATGCACCGGACCGGACAATGCCGGACAGTGAAAATCGAACGCAATCAACCGCCGTCCCGCCGACCAGGCAGGCAGACGTTCCTTCAAAGCACGGATTTCCTCATATACCGGCGTGCCTTGATAATCGCGGTTGTGATCGTGAGGGGCGCGGTTTTTTCCCTGGTCCCCCTGCTCCACTCCATCGGCATCCACGAAGGGAACGATAAAAAAACTGACATTTTCGCTTAGCCATTTTCCTTCGATGCCTCCGGCAACCACCTCCTCCACCAGTCCCTCAACGACATAGGAAGCCATCATTTCGCAGGCGTGATGCCGTGCGGTGATAGCCACACATAGAGGAGCGGTCTCCCTCCCGATCAAGAAGAGCGGCACATCGCGGCCTCGCGCTGTGTGGGTCAGTGCTTCCTGCGCTGATTCCAACCGCATCTTTGTCAAAAACCGATCCCAATCCGAACGGACATACGGCATCCCCACGGAGAAACGCACCTCCGCATCCTCCCAGGAAAAGGCGTAGGAAAATGTTCCTTCCGGCCCGGAACCCGTTCCCAGCCATCGCCAGGTTTGTCCCCCATCCAAACTCACTCCCGGGCCCAGAACGCCAAAGTGCTTCGGCTCAAAATGAAAAGTGAGCGTTCGATTTCCCGCTCCCCGAACCCCGAAATACCAGTAGAACCAATCCGTGGTGGTATCCCGCAGATCCGGACGCAGATGCACCGAGTTCCCTTCGACGGAATCGACCAAAATGTTCCCCCCGGGAAAATCAGCCGTGATTGGCAGGGAGTCTTTCCCCTGAAGCAGGCCGTTCCCGGGCTTCGGATCCCTTAACAGTATTTTCTCAGGACTCACCTGCATTCACAACGATGTGATAACAGTCGGAGTTTCCGTACTCCGCAAGAAAAAGTTGAGAAAGGTTCATCCAGCGAGGCACGGCCTCAGACCAGGCGAGATGTGAGTGAAAACCTCCGGTCTGCACATTTTAACTTGCAGGTGGACATAAAACTGCTTTCTTCACATCGTTGTGATTTTCCCCCGTTTGCTCCTCTGTCTGGTGTCAGCGAAACCCAGCCCCTGGTCCCGCGGTTCATTGCGGGCGCTCCCTTTTCTTTTGATTTGCCTGGTGCACGCCGAAGCGCCGCCCTTCAAAATCGAGACAAATTTTCCCGGCGGCAATGTGGTGGTTCAAAGCATCGAGGGGGATCTCATCAAACTGGCTCCTGACAATCGGGACAACAAAGTGCCGTGGTTTTATTGGAATTTCGCGGTGCGCGGAGCCGCAGGCCGGACTCTTCACTTCGCATTCTCCCCGAACGTGATAGGCGTTCATGGTCCCGGAGTGAGTACGGATGGTGGAAAGACCTGGAAGTGGATGGGTGCAGACAGCGTGAAAGATGGAATATTTTTCCATGTGTTCGCGGCGGGCGCTGATGATGTCCGTTTCTCGGTTGGAATGCCCTATGTCCAATCGGACTTCCAACGCTTTATGGAGAGGTATAAGGGAAATCCCAACGTTCAGTTGGAAACCCTGACAAAATCGCCCAAGGGCCGCGAAGTGCCATTGTTGAAAATCGCTGCACCCGGCCGCAAAGCGCCCTACGCCGTGGCAATCACGTGTCGGCACCACGCTTCGGAGATGATGGCCAGTTACGTTGTGGAGGGGATAATTCAGGGCGCTCTGGCGGATGACGCCCAGGGTAAGTGGCTGCGGGATCACGTTGATTTTTTTATTGTTCCCTTTGTGGACC